>CAYSBE010000100.1:0-9220 GCA_964429245.1 uncultured Bifidobacteriaceae bacterium
AAAACACCATTTTGTTTGAATTCATTTAACTCTTGTTTAAAATTTTCATCAAATCGGAATATGATACAAGGGTTTTTAAACATCCCATTACCATAGCCATAATAATAAACCTTGCTTGGCTTATTATCGCAAGTGTAAGCAGCGAAATGCCATTGGTTTCTTTTAAGTTTGTACTCTCCAGATTTTGGTATATTTTGGTATTTTATTTTATGACCATCATGTTGTTTATGAAGCGCAGGCAAATTGATAATTATTTGTGGTTGCACATGGCTTCATTGGCATTGGTAGTTGTTATTACCATGTATAAGCATTACCTCAAAGGTTTTTCCAAAGATGCTTCCTACGAAGTGATGCAACCTTTTTATGTAGCACATGGGATATATGCCGCAGCTTTGGCGTTTTTTCTGCCAATGCTATTTATTGTAATGGCTTTTGGCGCAAAAATGAAACTTGCTCATTCGATGAGATGGATAGCAGGGTTGCTATTTTTTCTGTTTAGTATAGGTATTGTGTTTTCATTTACACGAGCTGCTTGGATCAGTGTTTTGGCATTATTGGGTTTAATTATTCCTTTGCTTTTGCGCATTCGTTTCAATCAGTTATTGATGCTTGTAGCAACCGGAGGGGTCATCTTTCTAATTTTTAAAAATGATATTTATTATGCGCTTTCCAAAACACAGGAGGTGTCATCAAATGATATCAGTGTGCACCTTAAGTCAGTTTCAAATGTAAAGTCGGATGCTTCCAATGCCGAACGTATAAACAGGTGGATGAGTGCCATTGGGATGTTTAAGGAAAAGCCTCACCTAGGTTTTGGTCCCGGTACGTATATGTTTACCTATGCTCCTTACCAACAGTTTAATTATGAAACCATCATCAGTACCAATTTTGGCGATGTTGGAAATGCCCATAGTGAATACCTTGGTATGCTAAGTGAAGCCGGTTGGCCCGGTTTGGTTACACTATTACTGATGATATATGTTTTTTTACATGCATCTTTTCGATTATACTATCGTGGTGTTAATCAGTATGTACGATACATGGCGCTATCTGTAATGCTCGGCCTAACAACATACTTGGTTCACGGCACCATGAATAACTACATGGAATCAGATAAAATTGCGGTATTGTGGTGGGGCAGTATGGCTATTATTACAGCTATGGATTTATACCACAACAAGCAAGAAACTGAATTATAGGTAAAATCACTGCTCTTATTTGGTTTCAAGCACCACAAAAGGAACAATCATTTCTTCCATGCTGATGCCACCATGTTGAAATGAATTGTTGTACATATTAACATGGTAATTGTAATTGTTTGGATAAGCCATAAAATGATTCTCATATGCAAATACAAATCGTGAGCTCATGTTTTGTCGTGGCAAAAACGCCTCTGCAGGATCTTTGATGGTAAACAATTCATTTTCATTGTAACTCAGGTTTTTTCCTTGCTTGTATCGTAAATTGGTACTGGTGGCTTTATCACCAATAATTTTTACCGGATTGTTTACCCTAATGCTTCCATGATCGGTTGTAATAATCAGTTTAACCTTTTTCTGAGCTATTCTTTTTAGCGCATCAAATAGTGGAGAGTGTTCAAACCAACTTTGGGTAATGCTACGATATGCTGCTTCATCTTCAGCCAATTCCTTCATCACATTCATTTCTGTGCGGGCATGGCTAAGCATATCAACAAAATTGTAGACAATTACATTCAATTTATTGTTAAATAAATTGGGTACTTTATCTACCAATTCTTTTCCTGCGTTAAGGTGAGTTATTTTGGTATATGAAGTTTTCTCTTTAAAATTTAGTTTGCCTAGGTTCCTAATGAGCAGGTCTTCTTCATGTAGGTTTTTACCTTCTTCATCTTGCTCATTTACCCAAAGGTCTTTATAAATTTTTTCAATCTCAGATGGCATCATGCCTGCAAACAGTGCATTGCGGGCATAATGTGTTGTTGTAGGAAGTATGGCCATGTAAGTGTCTTCTTGCACCACTTTAAAGTATTCAGTTAGGATGGGCTGTATCATTTTCCATTGGTCGAGCCTAAAATTATCGAGCACCAAAAGAAACACAGGTTCTGGATCAGTAAGTAGCGGGGCGAGTTTGCTCTTTAGCAGGTTGTGACTCATTGTAGGAGTTTCACTGTCCGGTTTTTGAAGAAATTTGATATACTGTTTTTTTATGAATTTTGTCCATTCGCGATTGGCTTCCGTTTTTTGCATTAGCAGAATTTCATCCATGCCTGTATCACCCGAGTTGCTTAGCTCCAATTCCCAATAGATTAATTTACGGTAAATCGTAACCCATTCATCATATGTTGATACATCTGAAAGTTCCATGCCAATTTGCCTAAACTCTTGCTGATAGGTTTGAGCTGTTTTTTCAGTTACAAGTCGTTTGTTATCAAGTTGCTTCTTAATACTCAATAATATTTGGTTGGAGTTTACCGGTTTAATTAAGTAGTCGGCAATTTTGCTGCCTATGGCATCTTCCATAATATGCTCTTCTTCACTTTTGGTGATCATGACAACCGGAATGTCTGGCTTCATCGTTTTGATGCGACTAAGTGTTTCTAAGCCAGAAATGCCCGGCATGTTCTCATCTAAGAAGATAATATCATAATTGTTGTTTTTGCAAGCATCAATAGCATCAATTCCATTTGTTACTTTATCTACAATAAATCCTTTATTGGTTAAGAAAACTATATGAGGTTTGAGTAATTCAATTTCATCGTCTGCCCATAAAATGTGGGTATTCTGCATATCTGTGTTATTTTTGTTACGTAATACAAATTAACGCTAAAACCCAAGTAAAAGTGTATCAACCTTTAAATAAAAACAAAGTCATTAACGATCCCGTGTATGGATTGGTACATATTAAGCATTCGCTGATATATGATTTAATTGAACATCCCTATTTTCAAAGACTTCGTAGGATTAAACAATTAGGGTTATCTGGTTTGGTTTATCCGGGTGCGTTGCATACCCGTTTTCAGCACGTAATTGGAGCCATGAGTTTAACCCAACAAGCTGTGGATGTACTGAGAAATAAGAAAGTAGAAATAACTGTTGAGGAGGAAGAAGCCGTATGTATTGCCGTATTGCTGCATGATTTAGGACACGGACCCTATTCGCATACACTTGAGCACATCATTATCCCTGAAGTAAGTCATGAGGCCATTACTATTGCTTTTATGCATCAGTTAAATAGGCAGTATGAAGGCAAGCTTTCTTTGGCCATTGAAATCTTTAAGGATAATTATTCCAAGCGTTTTTTGCATCAATTGGTAAGTGGTCAATTGGATATGGACAGACTCGATTATTTAAGAAGAGATAGTTTCTATACCGGAGTGCAGGAAGGAATAATAGGGCACGACAGAATTATTCAAATGTTGAATGTGCATAATAACGAACTGGTTATTGATGAAAAAGGGATTTACAGTATTGAGAAATTTTTGATAGCCCGAAGGTTAATGTACTGGCAAGTTTACTTACATAAAACCGTACTTGCCGCAGAAGAAGTGCTAATTAAAATATTGAAAAGGGCAAAAGAACTTGCACTTCAAAAAACAGAACTCTTTGCCACACCTGATTTTGCCTATTTTATTTATAATCAGGTTTCTGCAGATAATTTTCTAACATCTTTAGATGCGCTTGAAATTTATAGTCGCTTAGATGATTTTGATGTGTTTGCTTCTATAAAAGTTTGGTGCAACCATGACGACAAGGTTCTATCTGAATTATGCAGACAATTGGTGTATAGGCGTTTGCCAAAAGTGGAACTTACCAATGAACCGGTAAGTGAGAAGCGAATTGAAGAGATCAAATCAAAAATTGCTAGTGTCCAAAATTTTTCTTTGAATGAGCTTCAGTATTTTGTTTTTACCGATAGTGTTAGCAACAAAGCGTACAGTCCTGAAGGCTTCAATATTAAGGTTTTATATAGAAATGGAACCGTAAAAGACATCGTACAAGCATCTGACCTAGAAAACATACAATACCTGTCAAAGGCCGTCAGGAAATACTTTTTATGTTATCCAAAAAACGTATAAATTGCCAAGCTATACAGCTAATCAATAATCATGCAATTAAGAGCGGGTGAAATCGCACATATATTAAACGGAACTGTGGATGGAGATGCAAATGTAATCTTGTCAAAAATTGCCAAGATTGAAGAGGGAGAACCCAACGCTTTATCATTTCTTGCCAATCCTAAATATGAGCCTTACATCTATGAAACCCAAAGCTCTGCTGTATTGGTGAGCAAAGATTTTAAGCCCACACAAAACATTCAAACAACTCTTATAAGGGTAGAAGATCCATATGCAGCATTTACAAAACTGCTTGAAATGGTTACACAGTCACAAAATCAAGAAACGGGAGTACATCCAACTGCATTTGTTCATCCAACTGCAACGCTAGCTGAGGGTGTATATGTTGGACCGCTTGCTGTTATTGATGATGGAGCTGTAATTGGCAAAGCTTGTCGCATTATGGCTAAGGCCTATATTGGCAAGGGGGTTTCGATAGGAGAACAATCTATCATTTACCCGGGTGTCATGATAAATTATCAATGTAAAATTGGCAGTCGATGCATTATACATTCAGGAACGGTAGTCGGAAGTGATGGTTTTGGGTTTGCACCATTACCGGACAAATCCTACAAAAAAATTCCTCAAACAGGGAATGTAATTATTGAAAATGACGTGGAAATTGGTGCTAATTGTGCCATTGACCGAGCCACCATAGGAAGCACCATTATTAGAAATGGCGCAAAACTTGATAATCTTGTTCAAATTGCACATAATGTAGAAGTTGGAGAACACACTGTCATTGCATCCCAAACAGGTATAGCCGGAAGTACCAAGATTGGAAAGTATTGCATCATTGCAGGACAGGTGGGTTTTGTAGGACATATTACCATAGCAGACGGAAACACATTTGCAGCCCAATCAGGTATAAGCAATAGCATTAAAGAGCCCAATCAGAAGTGGTTTGGTTCACCAGCATTTGATTATGGTAAAGCATTGCGTGCGTATACCATATATAAAAACTTGCCCGATATAGAAAAACGTATTAGGGAACTAGAACAAAAAATATCAGATTTATCTGAAAATCACAAGAGCAATAAATGAAACAACAAACCATAAAAAAAGCGGTGACGCTAAGTGGTGTAGGACTGCACACAGGAGTAAATGTAACGTTAACGTTTAATCCTGCACCGGAGAATCACGGTATAAAATTTCAACGCATTGATATGCCCGGAAAACCTATTATAGATGCGGATGTAGACAATGTAACGGATGTTTCGAGAGGAACCACGTTGGAGCAAAATGGTGGAAAAGTTGCAACTGTGGAACATGTAATGGCATCACTTGCCGGTTTGGAAATTGATAATTGCCTCGTACATATTGATGCAGAAGAAACACCAATTATGGATGGAAGTGCACAATATTTTATAAAAGCACTCAAAGAAGCAGGCATTTTAATGCAAGACGCAGACAGAGAATACTTTTCAATACCGCAGAATGTGTATTACAACGAGCAAGACCGTAGTGTAGAAATGATAGCTATGCCGCTGGATGACTACCGCTTAACGGTAATGGTTGATTATAATTCAACCGTGTTGGGGAGTCAGCACGCCTCTATTACAAGCATGAAAGAGTTTGAGCCTGAAGTAGGTTCATGCCGCACTTTTTGTTTCCTTCATGAACTCGAAATGTTGTACAACAATAACTTGATACGCGGTGGTGACTTGAATAATGCCATTGTTATTGTTGACAGGGTGATTGAAGACAGTGAATTGGAACACCTGGCAAAAATGTTTAACAAACCAAAAGTGGAAGTAAAAAAAGAAGGAATATTAAACAATGTAGACCTTCGTTTTCATAATGAACCGGCAAGGCATAAGTTGCTAGATTTGGTTGGTGATTTGGCATTGATAGGAACGCCTATTCGTGCGCAGATTATGGCAGCTCGTCCAGGGCATGCTGCAAATGTGGCTTTTGGAAAGAAAATAAAAGCGCTGATTAAAAAAGCCAGAAATACGGTAAATGTTCCCAAGTACGATCCAAACAAAGAACCTGTTTTCAATGCACAGCAAATTTCAGGAATGTTGCCACATAAATACCCATTTTTGTTGGTAGATAAAGTTATTGATATCACCAAAACCAGTATTACGGCAGTAAAAAATATAACATTCAATGAACCATTTTTTCAAGGACATTTCCCGGGTAATCCTGTTATGCCTGGCGTACTTATCATCGAGGCTATGGCTCAGGCAGGAGGGGTAATGATTCTATCAGCTGTAGAAGATCCGGAGAATTACAATACCTATTTCATGAAAATTGATAATGCTAAGTTCAAAGAAAAAGTATTGCCGGGCGATACGCTTATATTCAAATTAGAAATGATTGCGCCTATGAGAAGGGGAGTATGTGTAATGAAAGCTTCTGCTTTTGTAGGAGAAAAATTGGTGTGTGAAGCAGAACTTATGGCACAAGTAGCAAAGAAAAATTAACAAAATAGAAACCTATCAAATACATGATTCAAACCTTATCATATGTTGATCTTCAGGCAAAAGTAGCCGATAATGTTGTAATTGAACCCTTTAGTGTAATTCATAAAAATGTAGTGATAGGAGAGGGCACTTGGATTGGATCCAATGTAACCATATTCCCTGGTGCACGTATCGGTAAAAATTGTAAAATTTTTCCGGGAGCAGTCATTTCAGCCGTACCTCAAGATTTAAAATTTAATGGGGAAGATACCACCGTTGAGATTGGAGATAACAGCACCATTAGAGAATGTGTAACCATTAACAGGGGAACAGCAGATAAACATGTTACAAGGGTAGGCTCTAATTGCTTGCTTATGGCATATGTGCATTTAGCCCACGATGTGATTATTGGGAATCATGTAATCATTGCAAATGGCGTACAAATAGCAGGGCATGTTGAAATTGCTGATAATGCAAGAATTGGTGGATTGTGTGCCATTCACCAATTTGTTAAAATCGGTAGACATGTGATGATTGAGGGAGGTTCTATGGTGAGCAAAGACGTTCCCCCCTTTACAAAATCGGGTAGGTATCCACTCTCATATGAAGGTGTTAACTCAATCGGGTTACGCAGAACAGGGTTTAGTAACGAAAAAATAAATGAAATTCAGGATGTTTACCGCAAACTCTTTGTACATAATAGCAATGTAGGCAAGGCTTTGAAAATTATTGAAGCAGAAATGGAAGCCACTCCTGAAAGAGATGAAATACTTACCTTCGTTAAGCAATCAGAACGGGGAGTAATGAAAGGATTTCAAAACAAAAGAGGTTGAAAATACAACTTGCACAAGTTGGGAAACGATATGGCGAGCACCGCCTTTTTAAAGGAATTGATATCGTAGTTCCGGAAGGAGGAAGTTTGGCAATATTAGGTCCTAATGGAAGTGGTAAATCAACACTGCTTCAAATGATTTTAGGTTATGTTGCGGTCTCCGAGGGTAAGATACTCCGAACCATTGATGGAGTTGAAATTCCAATGGAAACCATTCCTGATAATATTGCTTTTGCCTCACCATACATGGAACTTCCTGAATTGCTTACAATGCAAGAAGTCATCACACTTCATTTTACATTCAAAAAGCCGCAAAACAATGTCATTATTGAAGAGTCGATACAAGCTCTTGGACTTTCAGGCGCATACCATAAACAAATCAAGAAATTTTCATCAGGGATGAAACAAAGGCTAAAATTAATATTAGCGTTATGTTCTCAGAGCAATACATTGTTATTAGATGAGCCTTGCAGCAATTTAGATGAATCCGGTATTGATTGGTATACAAGTCACATAGCTTCGTTTATGAAGGATAGAACCACTATAATTGCCAGCAACCTACCTTATGAATACCGCCAATGCCAACTTCAAATTAATGTTGGGGTTCAGCATAAGCTATAAACTTGCCAATATTTCTTTGTGTAGGTTTAAAATTTGAGGAATAACCAAATGCTGTTCATCATTTAATATTTCAAAATGGGCTCGTTTGCGTTTTTCTTCTTCAGGTAGTTGGTTTTCCATTCGTTTTAATACCATTTCCCTGGTTGTGTTATCTCGAATGATGGAGCGGTTAATTCGCAATTCTTCTGGTGCTGTAACCACGATAATTTTATCTAGTTGTTTGAATGATTCCGATTCAAACATCAAAGCCGCTTCTTTAATCACATAAGGTGAAGTTTGCTTTAAAACCCATTCATCAAAATCTGCAAATACGGCAGGGTGTACCGTTTTATTTAACTGAGATAATAAATCCTGGTCTGCAAAAGCCTTTGTTGAAATTATGGAGCGATCAAGCATTCCATCTTCTGTATATGCTTCAGCGCCAAAAATTGATTTTATTTTTGAAATCAACGTAGGCGATTCTGTCATAAGTTGCTTTGCACGACTATCCGCATCATACACCGGTATGCCCAGTTGCATGAAAATTTTGGATACGGTACTTTTTCCGCTCCCCATGCAACCGGTGATACCAATTTTAAGCATTACTTTTTCTCTTCCTTTTTTGGGTCATTCAGCAGTCTAGATGCTTCCATCGAAATAGAAGACCTGTCGAGGCGTAAACGCGTACCTTCGCTTTCAATGATAAGGTACGTATCATTCATCTCAACAATTTTGGCATGAAGTCCGCCAAGGGTTACGATTTTGTCTCCTTTAGCCAACGCTTCACGGAATTTCTTTTGTTCTTTATTCTTTTTGATTTGCGGATAAATCATGAAAAAATAAAATACAATCATAATAAGGATAAGAGGAAGGAAAGAGCCTAGTCCGCCAGTTCCTGCGGTGGGTGCCATTAATAGAATTGTGTTCATGTTGTTTTATTAGTGATTATGTTTTGAGTGGTCTTCTACTTCTATAGGAGTACGTTTATAATTTGATGGTTGCTGGTTTAAATCCACTTTGGGCTGTGTGCTTGGTACAACCAATCCTCTGATATACAATTTGGTTTCTGCCGGACTTGTATTGGATAATACGGTAACATATTTTTCAAATCGGTCAAGGCGGTATTTGCTATCAAATACTACTTTAATCATACCTGAGCCACCAGGTGGTATGGGTTGTTTAGAATAGGTGGGAACGGTGCAACCACAACTGGCTGCTGCTGAGGAAATTAGTAATTGCTTTTTACCGGTGTTCGTGAATTTGAATGAATATTCAGCCTTTTCG
>CAYSBE010000101.1:0-9169 GCA_964429245.1 uncultured Bifidobacteriaceae bacterium
AGCTCAACCATGCCGAATTGATGCCCTTTATAAAGATTTATATTAAGAAGCCCAATATTTTTGGCTGGGGCTATTATGTACTTGTTGCTTTGCTGTTGGGCATTGTAGTTGGCTATTTTTTCAAACTGCATGCTGCGGGCATCACCACCGTGAGCCAGGCTGTATCGTGGTTTATGAACAGCTTATTGCTCGCATTTTTATTGGTGCCTTTGCATGAGTATTTGCATGTATTGGCATACCGATTTGAGGGTGCAAAAAAAACATCCTATGATGTGCAATGGCGCAAGCTGATATTTATGGCATTGGCAGATGGATTTGTGGCCAACCGCAAAGCATTTCAGGTGATTGCGCTTGCTCCGGTTACGGTTATCAGCACCATATTGATTGTTGTTGCCTTGTTTGCTTCACCAATGGTTTCGTTTGTATGTATATCCATCCTATTTTGGCACTTTTCATTTTGTGCAGGAGATTTTGGCTTGCTCAGTTATTTTGAGTTTCATAAATCAAAAGAAGTAGTAACGTACGATGATGTGCAAACTAAGACTACGTATTTTTATAGTAGATGATTACTTTATTTCATTCAACAATCTATTGAATAAATATTCAGGCAAATCTTCCTCCAAAGGCGTAAGCACATCTTTATTAGGTGATATTCGATTAATCACAATACGCCAATGTTACTAAATAGAAGAACATTTATTTGTAATTAGCGAAATGTGTAGCAAGCGAATGTTTAATTTTGCTTTAACCAGCGCATCAAAAACTTATCATACACTTTGTAGTATGGTTGTTCAACCCCTGATTGGTAATAAATCATTTCTTTGGCCAACAAGGCATCCACACCACGTTTTACCAAAGCCGGTGTACCTAATCCATATTTATTAATAAAAACTTTGGATTGTGGTTGGTAAACATATTCTTCTTTAGCAATGGCACGTAGCAGGTTCCATTGTGCCTGCGTAAGTAAGTTTTTGTACTGATAAAAATTACTTTCATGTAAATTGAGAATGTCGGAAGCGGTTTCGTAGGCATCTTGAAGTGTATTTTTTTTTCGCTGTTTGGCAAATAAGCTTGCACAAAAATATTGCGTATAAAAAGTATGCAATCCTGTAAACTCACATATAAACTCCAAACAATCCATATCAATTGTACGGTTGTATTCTTTAAATTTACTGGCAATAAAGCGCTTGTAATCATCTTTTTGTATAGCTCCTAGGTGCATAGGCGTGCAACTGGCAAAAAATGGACGTTTGGCTGAGTTGAATAATTCATGCATCATTTTTTGATTGCTTCCACAAAAAATAAACGAGGTATTTTTTAATTGCTGCATTTGGGTTCTCAGTATGGCTTCGGTATTGGTTTCGGGATATTCCAGTATTTGCTGAAATTCGTCAATAGCAAATACCACCCTTACATTTTGCGCATCTAGAAACGAAAAAATTTGTGCCAATGTTTTTTCTTTCTGCGCCTTTGTATCTAGGTTCAATGTTAACGAAGGCGTTCCGCTCAACTCGTCAAACGTAATGGTAGGCCTGAAACGCATAACCATTTCAATCAGTTTTTTACCCAAACTTTTTTTTGCCGGAAACCTATTGTAAACGGCTGTTGCCAGTTGGTTGGCAAAATCGGTAAGGTTTTGGGTTGATAAAATATCTAAGTAAATACATGCCACTTTTGAACTATTGGCAAAAGGGTAAAAAACATGGTGTATGAGTCCGGTTTTTCCTAAGCGCCTGAGTGCAAACAAAGCTACATGGTTGCCATTTTGCATATAATTGGTAAGTTGTAATGATTCGGCTTGCCTATTGCAAAAGTATGCAGGGCTAATATAACCAGATGACAAGAAAGGGTTTGATGGTTTATCCATATCGCAAATGTATACAACAAAATGTATGATACAAAATGTATGATACAAAATGTATGATGAAATGATGCCCCCGAAGTTTATGGACTGAACTTACCATTCGGTATCAGGCTAGGTCTTTACGAACCCTGTCATTAAACAACAGCGAAATATGTGGCACAGGTGGGGTTAAACATTGCATAAACGTCAACCATACCAGGTTCTTTTACAAATAACTTTGCAGTTCATTCGCAATCTTACGGTCATTGCTCAGCCTAGGCAATTTGTTTTGGCCACCTAATTTTCCTTGTTTTTTCATGTAATGAATAAACGCGTTTGGTTGCATCACGCGTATCACGAGCGTACGTAGTATTTTTCCGTCAATCAAATCGCGGTAGTAAATATTTTTCTGTTGTAATGTTTCATCTACTTTTAGGGCAAATGATTCGATATCGTTAGGTACGCTTTCAAACTCCACAAACCACTCATGGTAGGGCAAGCCTCCTTCAGTGGGGTTTACCTGAGGAGCCACCGTGAACTCCACTATACCAAGGCCAAGTGAATTGGCAACCGACATTAGGGCGTGCTCTACTTCTTCGCCAATCACGTGTTCGCCAAAGGCTGAAATAAAATGCTTGATGCGCCCGGTAACCAAAATGCGATATGGATATTTTGAAACAAACTTAATGGTATCGCCAATATTGTAGCCAAACAAGCCGGCATTGGTATTTAAGATAAGTACATAATTTTTGTTCAACTCAATATCGCTCAACGAAATTCTTCTTGGGTTTTCGTTATAAAATTCATCAGCGGGAATAAACTCATAAAACATGCCATTATTGGTAAGGAGCAACAATCCTTTTTCGTTTTGCAAATCTTGGTAAGCAAAAAAGCCTTCGCTTGCCGGGTAAGTTTCTATACTGTGTATGGATTTTCCAATACTGGTTTCAATTTTTGCCCGATAAGGCTCAAAGTTTACACCACCATATACAAACAAATTAAACTCAGGGAAGATATCTTTGATTTTTGCACCTGCTTTTCTTTCGCTTAATTTATCAAAATACATTTGCACCCATGGAGGAATACCACTGATGAGGGTCATGTTTTTATGCAGTGACTCATCTACAACCTTATCTACTTTTTGCTCCCAATCATCAATGCAATTTGTTTCATAAGTTGGCACCTGATTCTTTCGCAGATAGGCCGGCACATGGTGATTTACAATACCACTTAATCTTCCCGTAAGGATTCCGTTTTTAGTATCCAACACCGGACTACCGGATAAAAATATCAGGTTGCCATCTAAAAAATCGGCATTTCCTGTTTCGGCAATATAGCAAAGCAAGGCATTGCGAGCTGAGTTGATATGGTATGAGATGGATTCTTTTGATATAGGAATATATTTTACTCCTGATGTGGTGCCACTTGTTTTGGCAAAATACAAAGGTTTGCCGGGCCACAATACATCCGGTTCACCTGCAATCATGGGTTCGGTAAATTCTTTTAAGGCCTCATAATCTCTAATGGGTACATGTTGTTTAAAGTCGGTGTAATTATTTATATGACTAAACTGATGTGCTTTTCCAAACTGAGTAAAGGCTGCTTTTTTTACAAGGTACTTTAATATTTTTTCTTGATCGGCTAAGGCATTAGCTGCATCCTTGTCAATTTTTTTTCTGATATAAGATGCAAACGGACGAGCTAAAAATGATTTTATTCCCATGATAAGTATCAAAAATAAATTATGGCTTATTGCATTGACGAAGTAAGAGATTTACGGAATCCTGGGAAAGTGTTTGTTGGTTTTTTAAAAAATACCATTCCACATAATTGGTGATGTAAGCAATTTCCTTTTCTGACAAGCGAGGATTAGCAGGCATCGGCTGATTATACTCCATTCCGCTTACAACAATGGGCTGTTTCATTCCATTGCGGATGATGCAGGGAATGGATAGCCGAACAGCCGATAAATGATTGGATTGGGCTAAGGGAGGTATCCATGCAGCCAATCCTGATCCGTCTTGCTGGTGGCAATTTGCACAATGGATATCATACAAGCGTTGTCCGTTTTTCACGGCTTGTAAATTCATACCAGAGGGTTGATTACAGGAATACATACAGATGAATAAGATGAAAGCAATTGCGCTATTTTTCATATATGAATTGCTTATTCTTTGAGTAGGATATCCATATCACGCAGAAGTTCATCTACCGATTTGGAATTGGTTCCATCATATATTCCCCTCACGCGTTGTTGTTTATCAATTAATATAAATCCACCGCTGTGCACATATCCCCCAGGCTCGGTTGAGTCGGGCATGGCTGTAGCATAATACCCTTGCTCGGCAAGTTGGTATATGGTATCCTTATTTCCTGTAAGAAACATCCACTGTTTACCATCAGAACCCAAACTTGTGGCAAACTCTTTAAGCAATGCCACGGTATCAAACTCAGGGTCTATGGTGTGCGAAAGTATCATCACTTGCAGATTGCCTTTGTATTTTTCATACACCCTAATCATTTCCTTTTTCATAATAGGGCAAATGGTAGGACAAGAGGTGAAGAAGAAATCAGCCACATAAATTTTGCCTAATAGGTCCTTATTAGTAATGACTTGGCTATCTTGATTGACGAGAGAAAATGGTGGAATATGTTGATAGACCGTATCGGTAATGGATTGACCATTTACTTCTTTGGTAACAGCATACCGGTTTCCTAAAATTGGCAATGGATGATCGTGGCTGCAAGAAGAAAAATAGACTAATCCAATGGAAAAGGCAACAATCGTTTTCAGAAAACTATTCATGTTATGGTCGTTGGATAAAGATACGTGCTACAAAAGTATGAACTTCGGATTGTACTTTCATGATGTAAATACCATTTTGCAAGTAGGTGGGAATGGCTGTGGGATTGTTTTCTTCAATCTCAGTTTCCCAAACTGTTGTACCTTTCATATCAATAAACTCAAGCTTCAAAATGCCACCATTGTTTTGTGTGCTTACCCAAATATGATCGCTTATGGGGTTATTGAACAACAACCGATTTTTATCTGATTGCACAGGTTTATTAAGCGAAGTTAATTTTCCTGTTGATGCCATATCACAAACCGACACACCTGCCAACCTAGCCATTTTGTAATAGTATGGCAGGTTAAAAAACGCAACGCTGTCTGAAAATCTATGCCAATGTGGGTTAAAATCGTTGTCATAATCTTCGCTATAGCCAATAGCATTTGATCCGGTAATCCAAAATGCCTGATGATCGCTTGCGGGGTCGCCCGGGTTGCGTATAAAGGGGTTGAGTTGTGTTTGGTAAAGGGCATTGAGTTCAACAATTCGTTGAGCCAATAAAAGTGTTGATGGAATTTGAGGTACCACATGCATCATCAATAAGGAGTCATTGTTGTTGTCATAAGCAATCATGTCCATATTGATAACAGCAATCGGCTCAACGGTTCCACTTCCTGAGGGTGCCCATGCTTTACTTCCAAGCAACCCACGTTCTTCCTCATCCCATGCGGCTAGCACTATTGAATATGGAGTGGTTATGGATTGCATCAACCTGGCTGTTTCCAGTAAGGTTGCAGTTCCACTTGCATTATCATCTGCGCCCTCGAATGGGCTGGTTGCATTGCCTACATTATCAAAATGCGCACACAGCAAAATGGCTTTATCGGGAAATTCAGTTCCTTGTTTGTATGCCAACACATTTACACCTGTCATGCTAAAAGTATCCATCCACACCGTGAAGTTGAACCGCTCAAAGGTTTCTTTTAAATAAGCTTCTGCCAAGCGATTTCCTGGATGAAGGTATTGTCGTGAAGCGATAGTCGTATTTTGACCATTAATCGCTACTGTTTTTCTGCCTACGAGCTCGTACACAAATCTCATCAAGGAGTCTTCTGAAAATTGGTTGAGCAATTGCGTGCATTGCGCTTGTTGAGCAACGGATTGCAAAACACTAATTAATAAAATACTTATACAAAAGAAGGTTCTAATAAACATGATTGCAAGTTATGGGATTGCTTTCAATATTGAAGTATTTCTTGTCCTCTTGAAATTGCTGAATCGATTTTATGACCAACAACTTGCACCAATTCATATTGATTTTTTAAATAGGTTATTCCTTCTACAGTTGGCTCGGGTTTCTTATATCCCCTCATCCATTGCATCATGTACTTATCTGCCGATTCCAATTCGCCAATTGCTTGATCATATGTTAGCACAAGGGTATCGTTTGGTTCTACTTTTTTTTTGTCAGCCAATTGTCGTTTTAGTTTCATCATGTCCGACATTTTCAGCATGGCTTCATCATGAATAACCATAATCGTATCGTGCAAGCGGTTAATCTCTACCGCTTGCCTGCCTTCACAGGACACTAAAAGAAAGGATGCAATCAGCAGCAGACTAATGACAGCCGCTTTGTTTTTTATTTTTACTGCAACAGCTTCCTCCACTTTTACATTGGGCATTTATTTTGTTATAAACATTTTGAACTTCGGCAAGCTTAGCCAAGATATCCTGTTTTGAAGAACGTTTGTTCGAAGCAAATTTGGCAAACTCTGAAGTTGCAGAATTAAGCTCTTCAATCGTTTTGGTAACTTCTGCGTTGTTATATGCTTCTGGCGGAGTTGTGTTTTTCAATTCCTGAGCAAGTTTCTCCAGTTGCTGAGCCTGCTTTTGCACTTCGCCAGTATTTCCGGCTTCAGCCGATTGGGCTATTTGCGTAAGTGCTACATTGAAATCCTGAAGTTGTTTCCATTCTTTGGCATTTTGAGCAAAAGCTGATTGAAAGAACAAACCGACTGCAATTGTTAGAATTAAGTTTTTCATGATAAATTATATTTTACACAGCAAAATAAACCCTTTATGATGTGAATAAAAAACAGTTTACCCGAAAGTGACAAACACATTAGCTTGACTTTTTGGACTGAAAATTTATTTTTACACCATAATCTATAAAATCAATCATTTATGAAATACATCAAACCTGCACTTTTACTTTTCATTTTATGTTCAATATCAGCATTCACAAATGCTCAAAGTACTGTTGAATCTGACGCTATCGTAGGAGTATGGGAAACCGGAAGCGGGAAAGCCCGTGTAAAAATATCCAAATCTGGCAATTACTATTATGGTCGCATTGTATGGCTTAAAGATCCGATTGACCCTGAAACCAACAAACCGAAAGTAGATAAAAACAACCCGATTGATAGCCTTAGGCAAACGCCCCTACTGGGATTACGTATGTTAAAAAGTTTTGAATTTAAATCAACTAATCTTTGGGAGGCTGGAACTATTTATGATCCTGAAAGTGGAAGCACCTACAGCTGCACCATCAATATGGAAGATAACAATACCCTTAATATCCGTGGATTTATAGGTATATCCGTACTTGGACGAACGGATGTTTGGAAACGATTAGAAATGAAAAGCAAATAAACATGCGCTATTTATCTTTGCTTTTACTGAGTTCAACAGTCACAGTACTTTTTGCTAACCCTATTCACACAAACGACCCTATTCCAAAATTTAAAGCTGATACCAGTTACCGATTCAACGGGACCCTATTTTATGGCGTAATCCCTTCACTCCAATTTACGAATGAACCCAACTTAAACACCGTATTACAAAAACAAGGAGCACCCGAACTTGGAAAGTTCTATTTTATGGGAGGCCTAGGATGGGAAGAACGATGGAAACGTTTTGCTATAGGAATTGAAGCAATGTATGGAAGTACATCAAACGAAAATGAGAAATATAGTGTAACATCTACACTTTTTGTCTCAAATATTACCGCTAAATATTATGTGCTATTTAATAAAGATATTGGAGGTATTTATCCCTTTGGTGGCATTTCAGCAATAAACCAATCGGTATACATAACAGATATAACCAATACCAACGATATCAATAAACTGTTTACACATTCAGGTGCTGTGAACATGCAACTCAGCACGGGTTTTGTAAATTTTGGCATCGGTTTCGATCTATTGGAATTTAGTAAAGAAGATGCTTTTTATGGCTCATTCAAAATAGGATACAGAAGTAATATTGGGAGTGATTTTGATAACCAGTGGTATGTAAACGAAAACAATTCATTGGACGGTTCTCCTACTGAGAAATTAAATGCTTTGTATTTCCAATTTTCAGTTGGGTACTCATTGAACACCTTCTCAAGAAAGCAAAAACGCAGTTTTTAAGGACTTACCAGGTGAATTCCTACCATAAAATACCAAGCATTCGATAGGTCATTGAGTTCTTTGTAATTATCTTCATCACCCAATGCCCTGAAAAAATCGCCATCGTCAATATTGTACCTGAAATTTAATCGATAACCTGCCTGCATACTCAACCAAACAAAACCAAAAATAGATTTTTCAAAAGTAATGCGGGGTCTGATTTCAGAACGCCTAAGTAAATAATTGTCGTAATATGAATTGACGGGATTAGAACGGTTTAACATGCTGTAACTGTTACCTTCCATTTCGTACCCTACAAATAAAAGGGTTCGCGGATTAAAGTTTCTTCGCACATTTAACCGGGAAGGCAACATCATTTCAACACCCCACTTTCTGTTTTCAAATGTATGGTTCCATAAAATTAAGGGAAACAAGGTTTGATTACCCGCCCTATATGTTCTGGAGATACCAAATGCTATTTGACTCCTATCATTACGCTTCACACCATAAAATCCGGCAATGGTGTATGTAGGATTAGATAAGTACTCGAATAATTTTTTATCCCCCAAGGTATAGTCTCCGTTTGCATCTGCTGATACAAATGCCAATACAAACTGTCTTTCATTAAATGGCTTAAAAAGGGTTGTATTCAGCCCCCAAGTTGTTAAACCGCGTTCGTAAAGTGCATTGGTAAAATAGTTTTGGGTTTGTGGGTTGTCAAAATTATAGTTCATTCTCCAATACGTAGCTCCCACCGACCAAAGCACATTTGTTTTGGATACCACCGGAATATTTGCTCCCAAACGAATGCCACCCATTCCATTTATTTTGCTTGTAGCAGTATCAAGTCCGTAATTGGTTATCTCATGTGCGCCTTGATAATCGTAGCTTAATGAAAATAGTTTATTGGGGCTGAGGTCAAATACCTTGCTTGTGCAGTAACGCTTTCCTCCAGCTGCTAATGCTGCATTTGCATATTGGCTAAAGTCTTCCTCTTCTTCTTCAATTTTTGTAGAATCGGTTTGAGCTTGTAGGGAAACAAATACGAATAGTTGTAATAAAAGTAAGAGTCCTTTTTTTGCCATATTAATATGTTGAAATTGGTTTGTCTTTGGGGTATTTGATTTCAAATGTATACCTGATTA
>CAYSBE010000102.1:0-2266 GCA_964429245.1 uncultured Bifidobacteriaceae bacterium
AGATAATTAAAAAAAGAAAATCACACTTTGAAAAAAGATAGGAGAGACGAGAATGAGATAATGAGATAATGAGATAATTTGATAATGAGATAATGAGATGATGAGATAATGAGATGATGAGATAATGTGATAATGAGATAATGTGATAATTAGATGATGAGATAATGAGATGATTTGATAATGAGATGATGTGATAATGAGATGTTAGTAACTTAATATTAAACATTTTCTAACCGTAAAGGACACACAAAGAACACTAAGAATATACGACACTCCAAAGGCTTAGTTTACTTAGGGCAGCGCTTAGCAACTTCAGCATTCTATATAATTTATAAGAAAAATCAGGGTTGGATACAATACGTACTAAATAATGTACGTAACATGTAGTTAAAATTAAAGTGCATGGAAAATATATTCTGTTGGAGTACGCATAATAATTATTACTAACTTATGTTTGCTACAAACACAAAAACCAAATTATGAAAAAACAGCATTACTCAGTATTATTTTTTCTTTTTACATTCATCACATCGCAATCGATAAACGCACAATTTGTGTGGCAGCAATCAGCACCAAACATCGTTGGTCTTGCTGCGGATGAAAATGAGGGTACAACCTTAAGTTATGCAGCAGATGGAAATACATTTGCCACTGTAGCTGCAAATAACGGTTCAACAGCCAATTTACAAGGACGAGTGCGCGTATACACCAAATCAGGTTCAAATTGGGTACAAAAAGGGAACAGTTTAATAGGTGCAGCTGCCGGAGACAATTTTGGACGTTCTGTAGCATTGGACTCTACCGGAAATACAATTGCCATTGGCGCACCCAACAATGATGCCGGTTTTGGTAATTTCTCAAGTGCCGGGCATGTACGTGTTTTTAGTTGGGTAAGCGATAGCGGTGTATGGGTGCAAAAAGGATCTACGCTTTTAGCCGATTCAGCAGGTGATAATTTTGGATATTCAGTTAGTATATCTTACGATGGAAACACAGTTGCTATAGGAAGTCCTTTCCACTTAAATCGTGGTAGGGTAAAAGTGTTTCGTTGGGATAGTGTAGAATGGGTGCAATTAGGAAATCATTTAAATGGAACCAACCTCTTTGATCTCTATGGCACAGCAGTGAGTTTGGATAGAACTGGATCGATTTTGGCCGTAGGAGCAACAGGCAATGATGCCGGTGGTTTACAAGCCGGCCAAGTAAAAATATTTGAGTTGGTTGATACCACATGGATACAGCTTGGTTCAAACATCAACGGAAGTGCATCTGATTTTTCGGGTACAAGCCTTAACCTTTCTGCTGATGGTAAGCGAATAGCCATAGGCTCACCCCAAGATTTTATTTTAGGTGGATTTGGTGGGGCAAAAGTATATGCATGGAATAATACTACCTGGATACAATTAGGCGCATCACTCAATTCTCTAAACTTTTTTGATTTTTATGGAGAAACTGTTTCTCTTTCGGGAGATGGTAACAAGCTGGCAGTGGGTGCCCGTGGCATTGTAGCCGGCAATGAAAATGGACTAGTGGAAGTGTATGAATGGTCAGGCATTGCGTGGCAAATCATTGGCGATACACTGAAAGGAGATTCAGCATCTGATGAATTTGGTAAATCGGTAGCGCTGAGCTATGATGGTAATGCCTTGCTGGTAGGAGCTCCCAGAGCAAAAATATCTCCATCAATAAGTGGATTAACCCGACTGTATGAGTACAAAGAAATTCCGTGTATTGCTTCAAGTAGTAGCATTACGTTAACCATCTGTGGTACTTCATACATTTCTCCAAGCGGTAATTATACCTACACTACCTCAGGAACCTATCTGGATACGATACCCAATGCTATTAATTGTGATAGTGTTATTACCATTAACCTTACACTATCTGCAATCAATAAAACTGTTGCAGTTAACGGCAATGTATTTACTGCAGCCGATTCTACCGCTACCTACCAGTGGATTGATTGTGCGAATAATAATGCAATCATTCCAAATGCAACCAGCCGCTCACTCACTGTTCAAGGTTGTGCAGGGCAAACGTTTAACTACGCGGTAATTTTAAATAAAAATGGATGTGTGGATACTTCAGCTTGCCAACTAATTACTGTAAATTGGGGACAAGTTGGGCTAGATATTAATGGGGAGGCTATAATAGATCAATCAGGCAGTTCAGTTACACTTTCTGCAAATGGTAAAATACTTGCAGTTGGAGCTCGCAGAAATAGCAATAATGCAGGCCATGTAAGGGTATATGCCTGGAATGGCAC
>CAYSBE010000102.1:2366-7307 GCA_964429245.1 uncultured Bifidobacteriaceae bacterium
TGGCACCGCTTGGGTGCAGCGGGGTAACGATATTGATGGCGAAGCAGCGTTCGATCTATCAGGCAATTCAGTTTCACTTTCTGCAAATGGTGATATAGTAGCTATAGGTGCATTTAATAATAACGAAAACGGTAATAGTTCAGGGCACGTAAGGGTATTCAAAGTATGTACCTTCCCAGTAAGTGTAGAAGAGAAAACCATCGTTTCGGCTGCAGCTACTAAAAATCAATTTACGGTATATCCCAATCCTACTACCGGTTTGTTCCGTATAAAAGCAAATACAAATGAAGCTGTACAATCGGTAATGGTGTATAACAGTGTAGGCGAATTGGTATTGAACCAACATATTACCACTAACGAACAAGAACTGGATTTACAAAATCAACCTGTGGGTATCTATTTTGTGCGCATTACAACAACCAATGGATATACCACACAACGTTTGGTTATACAACACTAAATAATCTAATAACTCTTTATTCCACTCGAAAAAGCGACTCTTAATGGGGTCGCTTTTTTTGTAATATGCTTTATCGGTTGCTAAAAATAATATCACTCAAAAGCAATTTGGTGGATATATACACCAGCATCAAATTGACTATTAACCGCAAAGAGCACTATGATGGCGCAAAGAACGCGAAGTGAGATCAACCTACGCCAAGGCTTCGGATGTTAAAAGAAACGAGACTAAAAAATTTCGAACGATGTACTTCGAACTAAATCCCTCCCGCGCCCTAACCCTAAAGGGCACAGCCGCACAGCTTCTGGGCTTCGAGATCCTCAGCCCCAACTCAACATTTAAAACTTAACACTTGTCAAGCCGAAGGCATGATTCAACACTAAAAACAACTTCGAACGATGTACTTCGAACTTCAAACTTATTTAAGCAGCACTTTTTTGTGCGCTACCGTACTGTTTTCTATGTCGGTGAGTTGCAGTAGGTACAAGCCTTCAGGCATATCACTTACATCAATGCTCTGTTGGATTACATCGCCTTCGTATTGCAGTTTGCCATCAAGGGAAAACAATCGATAATGCAAATTTTGTTTTGCGTTGCGGGTTGTGATGTATATTTTTTCTACAGCCGGATTAGGATATACATCAACATGTAAATTTGCTGTTGCTGCATTTACATTTAAGTACGGAAGACCCAACGTATGTCGGTGCAATGCAGGAATAAAACTGGTAAGCAATCGCGCATTCGAAATGCTGTCTTGATTTGTCATTACGGATATGGCAACACCCGAAAAGGTATCGATTGCATTTTCATTAATGAATCCTAAAAACGTACCTCCGTGTGAATAAACTGTTCGGTTGTTGATGCGCCTGTTGTATCGAAATATTCCTAAGCCGTATTGGGTGTTGGTGGCAATGTTCCTAAGCTGAATCATTTCGTTAAACTCTTCGCGTGTGATAAGGTTTCCTTTAACCAGGTCGTACCAAAATTGGACGTTTTCTTTTGCGGTTGAAAACATAGCGCCTGCCGTGTTGGCTAGGCTATACAATTGCGGAATAATATTAATAGAATAGGTATTCATTTCCACCAGTGATGTTCCTGTTAAGTTCATGGTCCATTGGCTGGGAACAGGTGCGGCATTTGCTTCGCCATAGAAAAAAGTGTTGCTGTAACCTGCAGAGTCGAGTAAGTATTCGCGCATTGCCTGAACAAATGTTTTACCTGTAACTTCTTCAATAATGATACCGGCTATCACGTATCCTGTATTCGAATATTTCCACGAAGCTCCCGGAGCAAAATCAGGTGCAGGTGCCATTAGCAATACTTCACGCAGTGTCCATATTTTGGGAGGGTTGGCCAATAAGCTGTCGTTAACAGCTGCACCTAAATATTCGGCAATACCGGATGTATGATTTAAGCATTGCCTGATGGTGGCATTGCCCGGAATGTTTGCATAACCTTGAATCCATTTTCCGATGCTATCATCCAAATCAACCAAACCTTGGGTTTGCAATTTCAGCAGCAGCGCAGCGATATATGTTTTGGTATTGCTACCCATGCCAAAAGCCATATTGGTGGTTACAGGTACACTTTGTTTAGATTCACCATAGGTGCCTTCCCATGTTCCCTGGCCCGGTATTAGCACTGCAGCCGTTGCGCCTTTTATTTTATAAAGGGCACACACACTGTCGAGCGATGTTTGAAGGCTTGTTGCAGTAGTGGGGTCAACTTGTGCAGTTGCTAGAAATGTGCAAGTGCTAAATAAAATGGAGTAAAGTATTTTTTTCATTTGGTGTAAATAATTTAGATTTTAAATTAAATTATGGGTGAATATTCTCTTCTAGTCTATTCTTTCTACACCAACAAATTTATAGAATAATCCTTGTTGTGTCCAAGTTAATATTTTCATGCAGTTAACTTTGCTCAATATCTTGTCATTTGCTGCAAACGCAATTAGTTATTTTCATACTTCTTAAGGCAAATGCACAATAGTTAAAGAACTGGAATATTTGAAAAGAATGGACTATAGATAAAGTCGAAATCTCTTCTCACTCATATTTATTTTGTAAATAAAATTTGCAACCATTATTAAATAAAACATTGACTTGTAATCAGAACGCGTTCTTTTTTCTGAGAGTATTGTTAAACCTTTTAATCCTTACTGTTATGCGTACACTAATTACCTTATTTATGGCATTGCTATTTGCACATACAGTTAATGCCTGCTGCATTGTTATTTCAAGGCACACCATCAAAATTACCGATGCCAACACAGGCAAACCTGTTATTAATGCAGCTCTTACCTTGCTCGACAGAAGCAAAATTCTGCGCACATTCAACTCCGACACCGCAGGTACAATCAGGTTTAGTTATTTCGAAGATAATGAACTGACGCTGATTGTAAGACATGCTGACTTCAATACTTTTGAAACTAAATTGAAGTTTAGTGATGAAAAACGTATGAGCATTATGATACTTCTTTCAAATAGCGGAAAGTCCGATGTGATTGTGAAAGATGAGAATACAAAAATATCAGGTCGTGGATATTTGCAAAATACACGTGTGTACAATACACTTCAGGAACAACAAGCAAATGATATTTCATTTAATGCATTTACTTGTCGAATTAAACATGCAGATCGTGATTTTGAATCGTATCTGTTTGGAAACGACCGTTTGTTTAACGAATTGCTTGTATTTCCAAATCCAGCCAATCGTGATGGAACATTATATGTTGAAAGCAAATTTGGCGGCAAAAAAATACTGCACATTTACAACCTTTCAGGGGCTCTCATGTATTCGAGTGAAATAGTTTTCCATTCATCCATAAGCCTTTCGGTATTGACTCCCGGACTTTATATTGTTAAAATTATTGATGCAAAAAATGATGATGTAACAGTAAGTAAATTACTAATCAAATAATCCTAAGACCATGCAATTTTTGTAAAAGACAAAACTTTGATTTTGTTCATCACCTTTATTTAAAAAAAGTAGAGGTGATGTTTGTTCCCTTTTGAATATTCAATTGCAATAAACGACCGTTTACTTACAGCATTTATTTGTCATTTATAAAGTCGATAATTTCATTGAGCCCTTACCACCGATACATATCGGTAGCTTCCTCCATCCGTGTTATATACCAATATAAAATATACACCATAGCTTAGCGCTAAAAAATCAATCGACATTTCGAAGCGCAAAACCGGAGGCACCTCTCTGATGATGCATATTCGGCCATACGAGTCAATAACAACCACACGTGTATATTGTAAGTTGTTGCCCGATTGCACCAAGGTGAAGTTGGTACTGTAATTACTGGTTTGGGTAATTAATTTGGGCAATACATCAAACTCATATCCCGTGCAAGTTCCATCGGTGTATTGCATTACGCCATTTCGGTATCGGGCTTCACACTCATTGCGATACGTTTTGCCATCGCAGCCGCATACCGGAAAAAATTGTGGGTTGGGGCATGGAAAAAAAGGACTGATTTGAAATGAATCAATACACGGAAAAGCTTGTGCATTCACTTTTGTATTTCCTAACCACATAAGTGCAGCAAAAAGAATTAATACACGCAACATGATGCGAATATGCCGATAAGGCGCGTAAATATGCGCGTGCTTACACAAAATTTACTTTAGAACAGGAAACCGCATGCGGTAATTTACATCCACATCACCTTTGCTAATGCGCAAAAGTTTGTTTTTAAGCAACCGTTTTTTTAGTTCCGAAAGGTGGTCGATAAACAGCACTCCTTGGCAGTGGTCGTATTCGTGTTGTATCACCCTAGCTACTATATCATCGTAGGTTTCGGTGTGTTCGTTGAAGAACTCATCCATATATTTTATAGTGAGTTGCTCTTGTCGCCACACATTTTCACGTATTTGGGGAATACTTAGGCAGCCTTCTTCAAATTCCCACTCATCACCTGTTTCATCAAGTATTTCAGGGTTAATAAATACTTTTTTTATTGGGGTATGAGGCGTTTCATCATCTGCAAATGGTGTAGTATCAATAATGAAAAGATTAATTGATTTTCCAATTTGTGGTGCAGCCAACCCAACACCATGTGAGGCATACATGGTTTCAAACATATCTTCTATTAGCTTGTGTAAATCGGGATAGGTTTTATCAATGTTTTGGGCTTTTTTTCTAAGCACCGGGTCGCCATAGGCAAGGATGGGTAAAATCATACGTTGTTATTGTTGCATTTGCAGATAGGTTTGCAGGATAAGTGCAGCACTAATCTGGTCTATATGTTCTTTTTTTTGTCTGTCTTTTTTTTTCATGCCCATTTCCAACATGGCACGCTGGGCAATGGCAGAAGTAAAACGCTCGTCAACTTGTACCACCTGCAACTGCGGAAATGTTTGGCGCAGCAAAGATACAAATTTTTCGGTAGGCAGTGTGGCATGGGTATCGCTTCCGTCAAGTCGCATGGGCTTGCCCACCACAATGGTTTCCACTTGCTCTGTTGCCAT
>CAYSBE010000102.1:7407-8901 GCA_964429245.1 uncultured Bifidobacteriaceae bacterium
TTAAAACGCTTTCCAACCCTGCGCTTTTAGCGGATGTTTGTTGCCACCTTTGCTCATCATGTGTATGCCTTCTTTTTTCTCGGTGCAGTGACCTATTACGGTAATATCCGGATCGTTTTTTATTTTATCGTAATCAGCTTGTGAGATGGTGAACAGCAATTCATAATCTTCTCCACCGCTTAATGCCGCTAATGTAGGGTCAATTTCCATTTCTACAGATTTGTTGTATGTAAGCGTATCAATAGGTATTTTTTCTTCAAACAAATTCATTCCCACATCCGACTTGGAGCATAGGTGAAATATTTCAGATGCCAATCCATCAGAAATGTCCATCATGGAAGTGGGTTTTAGGCCGATTTTTTTGAATTTTTTAATAATATCAATGCGCGCTTCAGGTTTTAGCTGACGTTCCAATATATAATCATTTCCCTCCAGGTCGGGCTGCATGCCGGGGCTGGCCAGAAACACCCTTTTTTCTCGTTCCAATAATTGGTAGCCTATATATGCTCCGCCCAAGTCGCCTGTTACACAAAGCAAGTCATTGTCTTTTGCACCATTGCGGTACACAATGTCTTCGGGCATTGCCTTGCCAATAGCCGTTACACTGATACACAGTCCTTGTTTTGATGAACTCGTATCACCACCTATCAAATCCACTTCATATTTGTTGCAGGCCATTAGCATACCGGCATAAATTTCTTCTACGGCTTCAAGCGAAAATTTTGATGACAATCCAAATGATACGGTAACATGTGTAGGCAACGCATTCATGGCGCACACATCACTTAGGTTTACCACAATGGCTTTGTAGCCAAGGTGCTTAAGCGGGAAATAGGATAAGTCAAAGTGCACCCCTTCAAGTAGCAAATCGGTTGTAATTAGGGTGTGACCTTCGGTAAGGTTTAGTACCGCAGCATCATCACCAACTCCTTTGATGGTGGTAGCATGGTGTAATTTGATATTTGAGGTAAGCAAATCAATCAGGCCAAATTCGCCAATATTGCTCAGTTCGGTTCTTGCGTTGTTTTCAAGCATTTTTTTATCTAATTCTATCCGCACTTTTTACCAGTGCATCATCTTTTTTAATCAACATAATTGCCCTAAAGTTTAGGTATCCGATAAAGAAAAGAAGGGCAAGTCCAAATACAGAATCCATGCGTTGAACTGCAAATGCAAAACCTGGGATATCCATTACGGCTTTGGCAAACAAAGCCACAATTAGAAATAGGATAAAGAGGTAATTCCACTTAGCCAGTTTAATTTGCTTGCTTCTATCTTTGAAGCTAAACATAATATTCAATGTCCACCCAATAATTGCCGAGAGCAAAAAAATAAAAGCGTATTGAATTTCGCTTGATACCAGGATTCCATTTTCATATACCTTGAAATAAATTAAGCTGAGTTGGTAGTAGGTTACCAAACCTTCTGTAGATAAGCTGCCCGATAAAAGTGTACCGGTTGATATCAACAAGCAGATAAGAATAATGGCAATGA
>CAYSBE010000103.1:0-8758 GCA_964429245.1 uncultured Bifidobacteriaceae bacterium
TGCTGGGATGAGATGAGAGTGTAATTCTGTTGTAACTGGATTGCTGAATCCTTCGGAAACTGTTTTTGGACTGGATGAAAATATTTTATTGAGCCAACTCATTGTGCTGTTGATACCTCATCTAAAAAATCTTTGAGTGATGTGATATTTGGCACGTTCAATGAATCAACCCTGCGGTGATCGGCAACCATTAGCGACAACCAATCTAGGGTATAATTTAATTCGTATACCTGTCTGATTCCAAATGATTCGGTAATAAAATGTACAACTTTGTGATTTTCTACTTCGAGCAAATTGGTGAGGAATTCAAATCGCGCATCAATTCTTTCATGCTGATGGGAATGAATAAAAAAGAAAACCGAATCAAGTCTTCCATAATAACTTTCAATGACATTGTGGTTCATTTCAGGCAACACATGCACAAAACATTCATGTTTGGCATTTTCTTGTATTTGTTGCGCAAATCGTATACCCAATGGTTCATAATCAGGATCCGTGATAACAATAAATTTGGATTTTGTAGCTGTTTTTACCTGATTAAAAATTTGTTCAGCATATTTATACAATTCATTTTCACTGTCCTCATCAATATCTTTTACGATTTCGAGGAGTTGCGGCTTGTTGTCTTTACCCATCAGTTCGCTTAAAATAAGAATAAGATAGGTAAGCGAAAAACCTAAAGCCATACGGGGTTGAAATCCTTCTGAAATTTTGTAACAAGGAATATTATTTTCCATTGCAAGGGTTGTGATTTTTCCTCCCGATGAAAGGGCTATCATTTTACATCCTTTTTGCTTTGCTTTATCAAATGCTGCAAGGGTTTCTTCGGTATTTCCTGAGTATGATCCTAATATGACAAGTGTTTTTTCATTTACATAAGCCGGTAAATCATAAGAAGCCAGTGTGGCAACAGGAATGGGGAAAGTTGAAGCGAATATGCTTCTAACCAGTTGGCCTCCTATGCCCGAACCTCCCATTCCACAAATCAATACATGGTTAAAATCATTTGCCAACAGCCCATGAGAGGTATAGTGCTCAAGGGCGTAATTAATTTGCCAAGTATATTTTTTTAATGCATCATGTTGCGGATTGCTCATAACTTGTTTCGTTTATTATTTAATCAGGTTTAATAAATATTGACCGTAACCGCTTTTTAATAATTTGTTTGCTTCAACCTTAAGTTGTTCTTTGTTAATCCAACCGTTTTTATAAGCGATTTCTTCAATGCATCCTATTTTTAATCCTTGTCTTTCTTCAATGACATGAACAAACTGGCCTGCCTGCATAAGGGAATTAAAGGTACCCGTATCAAGCCAGGCCGTACCTCTTTGCAACACACCTACTTTTAATTTTCCTTTTCCAAGGTAAACTCGGTTTACATCCGTTATTTCTAATTCTCCTCGTGGTGAAGGCTTGATGTTTTTTGCAATTTCAATGACCTCATTGTCGTAGAAGTATAATCCCGGAACGGCATAGTTTGATTTCGGATGGGTAGGTTTTTCTTCAATACTAATCGCCTTCATTTGTGCATCAAACTCCACAACACCATAGCGCTCCGGATCGCTCACATGATAGGCAAATACAACTCCTCCATCCGGATTATTGTTTTCTTTAAGCAACGTGCTTAAGCCTGCACTAAAGAATATATTATCGCCTAAAATCAACGCAACCTTATCTTTTCCAACAAATTTTTCACCAATGATAAATGCTTGTGCAAGTCCATCCGGGCTTGGTTGTTCTGCATACTCAAATTTACATCCTATTTGAGAGCCATCGCCAAGTAGTTTTTGAAATCCGGGTAAATCATGAGGTGTAGAAATAATCAATATTTCATTTATTCCTGCCAACATTAATGTCGACAGTGGATAGTATATCATGGGCTTATCATACACCGGCATCAGTTGTTTACTAACAGCTAATGTCAATGGGTGTAATCGGGTGCCGCTTCCTCCGGCTAAAATTATTCCTTTCATCGTTTTTTATTATCTTGATGCGTACATGCTTGTATAATATTTTTGGTATTCTCCACTGGTTACTTCATCCATCCATTGTTGATTTGTAAGGTACCATTCAACGGTTTTTTCTATGCCTTCATCAAATTGCAGTGAAGGTTTCCATCCCAACTCATTCATTATTTTGCCGGCATCAATTGCATAACGCAAATCATGTCCTGCCCTGTCGGTTACATAGGTAATTAACTTTTCTGATTCGCCTTCCGAACGACCCAATTTCTTATCCATTGTACGACAAATTACCTTAACAAGATCTATATTCTTCCATTCATTAAACCCGCCAATATTGTAGGTTTCTCCAAGCATACCCTTGTGAAAAACTTCATCAATGGCACGGGCATGGTCAATTACATACAACCAATCGCGAACATTTTCTCCTTTGCCATAAACCGGTAAGGGTTTATTGTTTTGGATATTATGAATCATCAATGGAATTAACTTTTCAGGAAATTGGTTGGGACCATAATTATTTGAACAATTGCTGATAACTACCGGGATTTTGTAGGTATTGCGGTAAGCACGAACAAAATGATCAGAACTTGCTTTTGATGCCGAATAAGGTGATTGTGGATCGTATGGGGTGGTTTCAAGAAAGAAACCTCCGTCATCCAAGCTGCCGTATACTTCATCGGTACTTACATGGTAAAAACGTTTCCCTTCGTAATTATCTTTCCAAGTGTTTCTAAATGCATTCAACAAATTTACAGTACCAACGATGTTGGTCATTACAAAATCCATAGGGTGTGTAATGCTTCTGTCTACGTGGCTTTCTGCGGCAAGGTGTATAACATCAGTAAATTTTTCCAGTTCAAACAACCGGTTGATTTCGTCACTATTTACAATATCAGCTTTAATAAAATGGTAATTAGCAGCCTTCTCTACATCTGTAATATTCTTGAGGTTTCCTGCATAGGTAAGTTTATCAAGGTTATAAATCTTGTAGTCGGGATATTTATTTACAAATAACCTCACCACGTGAGACCCAATAAATCCGGCACCTCCGGTAATTAATATTTTTTTCTCTGTTTTCATTTTTACTTTATTTGGTTTTGCAAAGCAAGATGTTCTTCCCACTTCCATGAAGTTAACATGGCATTGTCCAAGTCTCTTTCTGCTTTCCAGTTTAATTGGTTTATTGCTTTATCACATGAGGCATATATCTGAACGACATCACCTGCCCTGCGGGGACCAATTGTATAGTTCAATTTTTTACCGCTCACCTTTTCAAAAGATTGAATGACTTCCAACACACTGTTTCCTTTTCCTGTACCAATATTAAATACATCATATCCCAATCCGGTCTTTTTTTGTAGCATAAAATTAAGTGCAGCCAAATGGGCTTTGGCTAAGTCTACTACGTGTATGTAATCACGGATGCAGGTGCCATCAGGTGTAGGATAATCATTACCAAATACGGTTAATGCATTTCTTTTTCCAATAGCAGTTTGGGTAATAAATGGAACAAGATTATTAGGAACCCCAATAGGTAACTCGCCAATAAGCGCTGAATCATGCGCACCAACCGGATTGAAGTATCGCAGTGAAACAACTGACAATTCTGTTGCCTTTGTTTGATCAAGCAACATCTCTTCACATATTTGCTTTGTATTGCCATAAGGCGAATTTGCAACAGCGATGGGTGAATTTTCGTTTACAGGCAAATTCTCTGCAGCTACATCGCCATAAACGGTGCATGATGATGAGAATACTATTTTTTTTACGCCATATGCATCCATGGATTTTAATAAATTCACCGTGCCACTAACATTATTTTCATAATATTTTAGGGGCTGCGAAACAGATTCACCAACTGCCTTGTAGGCGGCAAAATGTATCACAGCAGCTATATCGCGATGAGACAAAAACAATTCATTTAATTCAGATTGCTGTCGGATATCCCCCTTAACAAATGTTGGTTTAAGTCCGGTAATTTTTTCAATTTGAAGCAATACCTCTGTAGTTGAATTCTCTAAAGAATCAAGAATCAATACATCATATCCCGCTTGTTGTAATTCTACAACCGTATGTGAACCGATGTATCCAGTACCGCCTGTTACCAATATTTTCATAAGAGGTGCAAAATAAGCACTATAGGGCGAAAGCGAAAATGATTTTTATAAGGTGCCATTCCATTTACGAATGACCCATTCCGTGGTCAACAACGTGATTAAAAGAAAAAACAGCCACTTTAGATCAATCCACTTGTGCAAAAACTCCTGTTCACGTATGGTGGGTTTAATGGTTTTATCATTACCTATCAATTCTTTAAGTCTTTTCACATTTCGGGCAGATACCATTGCACCTCCTGTATTTACGGCTAATTCATTCATCAATTGAGCATCTGCTACATTATTGAGCATTTCTAGCTGAAGTGGGACAACGATAAAACTACCCTCTTTGTATTCGGCTTTTCCGTTTCGCTCTGCTTTGGCAGAAAATGTATACTTTCCTGGTGGCATCAGCCCTGCCTGCAATTGGTATCGGTTGCTGTTTTTAGTAAAGGTATAGTTAAACTCTTTCCCTTGTTCGTTTTTGATGACTATTGTAACTTCATCATCTTGCGTCAATTCATATGATTCATTATAACGTTCTGCTTCAATAGATACTGGCTCATTTTCATAAAAACGTGGTTTAAGTTGAAGCACAAATCGCGATCGGTCTTTCCTGACAGAAAGGTATTGAATTGTCTTATTAATGAGTGAAGGCACATGCTGTTGTTGCGATAAACTGAAATCTGCCAGGTACCATTTCCAAAATCCTTCACCAAAAATAATTGCGCTTCTGCTACCGTTGTTTCGCAAAAACAACCAAAGAGGAAATCCCGATGTGATGCTGCCAATTTGTTGACTAAATAATACTTCATAGTCACCGGATACCTGATAATTTCCAAAAGGGGCGCTTAATGGCGGCAACTTACTAAATGTCAATTTTTCTTCGGCACCTATTCCAAACAAGCTAAATTGCTCGTTGTATTTAGGCAAGACCTCGTTCATTGAGCTTTGTCTGTATTGGATACGAATTGTCGGCTCTAATTGCATCAAATAATTAAGACCGGTTTGTGAACCTACTACAAGCAATAAAGGTATATTCTTGCTTTTTAACAATTGAAACAATTGCATGCCTTCTGCTCGCCAACCCGGCAATTGATGTGCAATAACTAAACTGTATTTATCAATTTCTTTGCTGTTAAAATTTTGAATATACGCAAGGTCACATGCATATCCTTCATTGGTTTCTATTGATTTGCGAATGGCACCAATATCGGGATGTGGCGTATTTGCAATGAGCAGTATTTTTTGCTTGTTGTCTATTACATTTACAAATACATTATAACTGTTGTTAGCCGTGTTGCGCTCTCCTTTAATTGGGTCAACCCTGATGCTGAATTGCTGTGTGCCACTACCGGATACAGGAACAACCAATGATTGTGTTTGGAAAAATCGATCTGTTCCTACTTGTATGGGCTTAGTTACCAAAACCTTTCCATTTTGACTTATGGTAAGCGTACTGTTTGAACCGTTAAGTTGATAGCTCGCTATATCAACTTGTATGGCTAGGTTATTGCCTGCAAATGCAACTTCATTATTACGGACTTGTTTAATTAAAATATCTTTAGATGTGGTTGTATCACCCATTAATACTGTATAAATTGATACCGGATAGGTAGTTGCAATATCTAAAGGGTGCTGCCCTTGGTTGTAAAGCCCGTCTCCTGTTAAAATAACAGCAGCCAGATTTTCATCGGCATATTTATCGGCAATAGATTGCAACGCTGAAGCCATGTTTGTTGCCTTGCCTGAAAACGAATTTCCTTCGTCAACAATCAGTTCATCACTGTATACATATCTTTTTACAATGAATGCATCAGTTAGTTCCTCGGATAACGTGTTCAATTCACCGATAAATTCGTTTTTATAAAATGCAATATCAGCAGATTGGCTGATTGATGAAGAGGCATCAGATAGGATGACAATTAGCGGTTTATCAGTATATTGTGTGGTAAGGTTTAAAAGGATTCCCAACAACAAAAGAAGCGTTAGAAAAAGGCTGAAAAATCTAAATGTACCTAGTACAATTGAAATAATTTGTGCATGTTTTCCCTCAAGCTTCAGGGGATTTCCTTTGTATAAAAACCAAGCGCCACCCAATGCCAATAATAATATGGGCACAATAAACCAAAGCGTGTATTCTGCGCTTAACTGCAATTGGGTATATGATTATAATTTGATTACATGACCATTCCACCACACACGTTGATGGTTTGTCCGCTAATATAGGCCGACATATCTGAAGCAAGGAACAAAACACAATTGGCAACATCTTCTGGTTTTCCGCCTCGTTTCAATGCAATTCCTTTGGTCCATTCATTCCGTACTTCTTCAGAAAGTGCTTCCGTCATCTCTGTTTCTATAAAACCAGGTGCTATGGCATTACACCTGATATTTCTTGACCCCAATTCTTTTGCTACGGATTTCGTCAATCCAATCATTCCTGCTTTTGAGGCTGCATAATTGGCTTGGCCTGCATTTCCTGTAATACCAACCACTGAAGTGATATTAATAATGCTGCCAGCTTTTGCTTTCATCATTGGTTTCATTGCAGCTTTGGTGAGGGCAAAGGCAGATTTTAGGTTGGTGTCCAATACCTCATCCCATTGCTGTTCAGTCATTCGCATCAATAATGTATCGCGGGTAATTCCGGCATTATTTACCAATGCGTCCAAACCTCCAAATTCCTTTACAACTTCTTCAACTAGTTTTTCTGCTTCTGCAAAATCTGCCGCATTACTTTGATAACCCTTTGCTTTTATTCCTAATGCTTTAAGCTCAGCCTCAAAGGCCATCGCTTTTTCAACCGAACTAACAAATGTAAATGCAATATTTGCCCCGGCCTGAGCCAGTTTCATGGCAATTCCTTTACCGATACCGCGCGTGGCACCTGTAACAAGTACCGTTTTTTGATTAAGCGATGCTGTCATGTGTTTAAAAATTTGCTGTAAATGTACGTTTACCTGATTTATGATGCAACTTGTTTTCTGTTGCGAAACCATATCCAAACCAAGAGGCAACCCAATGTATTGGCAAGCATATCAAAATAATCAAAAAAGCGGGTCGTTGTAATAACGCCTTGCAACACTTCTGTGGTTACGCCATATGCAACACTTAGCAAACAACTTTGTGTCACCCATTTTTTGTTATCAGGAGCATTTGGTATGGATTTAATAATTAAAATTGCCTGAACACCAAACAGCATCATATGTATTGGTTTGTCGTATGAAAAAATATCCCTAAGTAAGATACGACTCAGTGTTTGGGCATTGGCAATTGTTGCAAACAAAATAAAAGCAAACCAAACTATGGTTGCAGTTGCCCAACCTTTATGCAAATGACTTTTCTGAATTACCATGATCTTCCTAAACAGCAAAATTGGTATTTTGGTTGGAAATGTGGCTATTTTTTTCAACCTTAGCGCTTTAATAAATTCAATAATGATGAAAAAAGCTGTTTTATATGTATTTGGATTAGCCGGGTTATTTATTTTACTTCAATCATTCGGTGAGGTTTTGGGAAAGCGAGATGGAACCGAGCCCGGACATACCGGATCACCCGGAGATTCTCTGAAAAACTGTACGGTTTGCCATGGAGGCGTTGCCATAAATGTAGAGGGCTGGATAACTTCCAATATTCCATCAACAGGGTTTATTCCGGGTCAAAAATATACGATAAAGGCAACAAATACCCGGATAGGACATACCCGTTTCGGATTTCAAGTATCTCCACAAGATATAGAAGGCAATTTACTGGGAACGATAGAGGTAACAGATACTGTTACAACTAAACTTGTTGGAAACGATAAATACATTACATACAGAACTGCAGGTGTGGATGGTGTAGACTCCCTTTCTTGGTACTTTGACTGGATTGCACCTGACGCCAATACCAATGAAGTTGTTTTTTATGGTGCATTTAACTCAAATCATGATGGACACAAAGGCGGTGATGTTACCCAGCTAAGCACCTTACGTGTATTCAAAGAAGGCTTTACCGGGGTTGCTGATAATACTAAAATCAATCAGGTTTCGGTTTATCCTACCCTTGTATCTGATGTATTAACGATAGGGTTTACGGGACTTGCTTCTGCGGATACTGAAATTTCAATATTTAATATGCAAGGTGCTAAAGTGAGTACGCTTTACAACAAGCGTTCAACAAGTGCCTTTTTTCAAGAAACAATACGCTTGCCTGAATTAAAAACGGGAATATATTTTTTAGTGATCTCCCAATCCGCAAGCCAACATATTACAAAAATTGTGATTAATCAATAACCATTATTGCTATACTCTTCCAGGAGAATCGATTCTGATTAAAACCCTTTAAAAAAGCTCCATTAATGGGGCTTTTTTTTCTCGAAATTACTTGACAAATAGTCGCATTACCTTGTTGATGGCCAATTAAAGCGAAGTATCGGGGAAATAGCTGACAACTATTCTTGTCATGAATTGGATCAAAATTGTGGCTTTAATGGGAGTGGGGAGTCCCGCTGCAAGCGGGAGAACGCCCCGAAACAATGCAAAAAAAGCCCCGAAATATCGAGTCTTCTTGTTGGTGGTGTGAGAGTCCCGCTGCAAGCGGGAGAACGCCCCGACATAATGCAAAACAACCCCTGCAAACTATTGATTTACAGGGGTTGTTTGTGGTGTGGGAGTCCCGCTGCAAGCGGGAGAACGCCCCGAAACAATGCAAAAA
>CAYSBE010000104.1:0-3949 GCA_964429245.1 uncultured Bifidobacteriaceae bacterium
ACCGTATCGTAAGACTGATTGAGCATGATAAAAGCCTGTCCAGGAGCAAATCTCAACCTCGCAGCATTGTCTGTATTAAAAATCCCTGAAAGTTCTTTTTTGTTAATGGAATAGTCGGCAACATTTTGCGCAAGAAGTGTTGCATTTTCTGTAAGCCTGTTGAAATAGGTTTGTTGCCTATGCTTATTATAAATACCTAAAATAATAAAACTGTAAGCAAGTAATGTAAAAACAAAAACCGCAACAAACCCAATAATCAGTTTATAACGAATGCTTAATGAAAGACTATTTTTATTAAGCATACCAAATTAAGATTCTTTCATTACATAGCCCATGCCAACAACGGTATGAATCAATTTGGCTGAATGTTCTTTATCAACTTTTTTTCGAAGAAAATTAATGTATACATCAATAACATTGGTGCGGGTATCAAAATCTATATCCCAAACTTCCTGAGAAATATCAATTCTTGAAATCACCTTATTCTGGTTTTTAAGCAGAAACACAAGCAACTCAAATTCCTTTTGAGTTAACTCGATTAATTTATTGGCTCGTTTTACAACTTTGGCATCTAAATCAACTACCAAGTCAGCAAGTGTCAATAGGTTTTTATTATTTTCGCTTAGCTTACGTTTTGCTAATGCTTTTAAGCGAGCTGTTAATTCTTTAAACTCAAATGGTTTCACAAGATAATCATCTGCACCAGCATCAAATCCTGTCACTTTATCATTTGTTGTATTTAATGCCGTTAGCATCAAAACCGGAGTGTCTACTCCCGCAGCGCGCATGTTTTTACAAATATCAATACCTGAAACTTTGGGCAGCATCACATCAAGCACCACCACATCATAATTGTTTTCTATTGCTTTCTTCTGACCTGCAGAGCCCTCAGTTACAATCTCTACGGTATTCTCCAGTTCTTCCAATCCCTGTTTAATAAAGGATGCAACTTTAGGTTCATCTTCTACAACGAGTATTTTCATATTGTTACATTTTTCGTAAAACTATCATTTCATTGGTGTATTCAAAACAATTCAATTCATTAAAATGGAATTAATTTCAACCGCCTGCTTTTTTTGATAGTTTAAATCCGTTTTTTATCAAGTGTGCCAAAACCTTATCCCGATGATCTCCCTGTATTAAAATCTCCTCATCTTTTACTGTTCCACCAACGCCACATAGCTTTTTTAATTCAGAAGCAAGCACGCTAATTTCCAATGAGCTACCCTTAAATCCAGAAATTCGAGTAACCAATTTACCTCCTGGTTTTCTATCTAAAAAGATTCGCAAGGGCTGTTTTTCAGATGCAACCGAATCATCATTATCATTTGAAGAATTCTCTATATTATTACTATATCCGGGATCTGTTGAAAATACAATACCTGATTTATGCTTATTTTTATTGCTCATAATAAGTTCAATTAAGGAACAATCATATCAATACAGAAAGGCATCATTTTAAAATGAATGTCTCGGTCCATTTGGATGGGTTCTCCATCAATATTAAAAACGCCTGGGTTTAATCTTTTAAGCAAAATTGAATTCCCTGTGTATGTTGTTGCCAAATAGGATTTATCAATTCGCTTGGCAAACATATCAAAAGCCAACACAGGCATATCGATAATCCTAAAAGGTCTGATAACAGTGATATTGAATAACCCATCATTAACTTGTGCCGATGGGGAGATATAAGCATTGTTGCCATATTGTGAACCATTGCCCACACATATGATGAATGCTTTGTGATTCACCGTTTTTCCATCAATAGTTAGTTCATATTCTTCACTTGCATACCGAGCGAATTCTCCTACAGATATTTTGGCATAACTGATAAATCCTCGGCTGGTAGCTTCTGCAAATTTTTGACTTACATGTGCGTCAAAACCTGCTCCCGCTACATTTATAAAAAACTGATTGTTGGCCATACCAGCATCAATTTTAGCAGATTGATACCGATTGATGGATTGAATGGCTTCCTGGGGATTCATTGAAATTCCCATATGTCTGGCCAAACCATTGCCCGAACCCATTGGCACTACTGCCAATTTAATAGGTGTATTTGCAACTGCACTTGCTACAACATTTAAAGTACCGTCTCCACCCACTGCTACAATACAATCAGCACCGGATTCTACTTCTTCCTTCGCAAGTTGAATCAGATTTTCTGTAGATGTACTGAACCTGTAGGTGTAGGTAAATAAATTTAAGTCAATAGACTTTTCAATGAGATTAGGAAAGGTGGTTTTATTAATTCCGCCCGATATTGGGTTGATTAAAAAAGTGATTTTTTTCTTCACAGTCAGTTAAATAGGTTTGATTTATAATCTAATTGGCAACAATACGAAAAAGTTGTGAACAACTTGCGGCATAATTCATTTCGTAAACATGCATTTTTTCATCAAGTTTGAAAGTATGAAAAGAAGGGCTATATTTTTATCGATTACACTAAGCTTTTTTGCATCAAATAGGCTCAGTGCGCAAAAGAATGTTGACAAACCCATAAGTATATTGAGTGGGGTTTCAAATGATATATTGTGTCTTACCAAGGGATTTCAAACAGAGTTTATTGCAGCCGGAACATGGGACCGAAAAATAGTGGTATATAAAAATGACAGTTCCCTTTCTGCTGTTACCACTTTATCACGACACTTGGCTCCTGTTACTGCATTGTGTTTTAGCCGTGATGGCAGGGTACTCATGAGCGGCTCAAACGACAATTCCATCATTATGTGGGACTCCGTTTTTCAATATAAAAAAATGTTTGAAGGACATACAGGAAAAATCAATGCATTGTTAATTGACCCAAGTAGGAGGTTCCTGATTTCAGGAAGTGAAGACCGTCAGATAATACTTTGGAACATCGAGTCAGGGAAATTAATGAAAAAGGTTGATAACCAATTTGCCGTTACTGCATTTGCACAAAGCAATGATATTAGGTCGCTTTATGTGTCGGGGAATGAACCCATTATTAAGCAATATGCTATCGGAAGCTGGCAAATCGCCCGCACATTTACGGGTCATACAGATATTGTAAATGATATTGCTATCAGTCAGAATAACAAATACATGATTAGTGGTTCGAATGATAAAACTGCACGTATTTGGGATTTGCAAACCGGAAAAGAGTTAAGAAAACTGGCCGTTGATTGCTGGAAAGTTCAAGCTGTTGCATTTAGCCGCGATTCACGTTTTGCGGCTACCGGCTGCAATGATGGCAGCATAAAGGTATGGGAAGTTGAAACTGGAAAATTAATTGCTAACATCATCTCTGAGGGAGAGAACATCAAAAGTGTGGTATTTAGCAAATTCGCAAACCAATTGATTTCAGCTTCTATCTTACGCAACAGAAACGATTATGGATTGCGCATTTGGCCAACCTATATTCCTGTTAATCAACCTATGAACAACCAAACACCACAAGACAGCACTTCAAAATCTACCAAGCAACCTGCTGTAGTAATACCCAAAACACAGGCTAAACCACAAACACCCGCACCACGTAAGTAAATGCATTTGTTCACATTGTTTTAAAGAATAATAAATTTAAGTCTTTCTAAATATTATCAAATTATTGGCAAGTATTCCCCATTTTTTTACATTCGCACACTTTTTGTTTTTTAAAGCAATCATCAATTAATCAAAATGAAAATCATTAACAGATTACTCCAGTCCATTTTATTTGTTGTTTTCTTCTCTGTATTTTCCTCAGCACAAACCGTTGAAGAAGGAGAGAAATTGTTCAACGCAAATTGCGTTTCATGCCATGCCATCAATGAAAAAATTGTAGGTCCCGCACTTAAAGATGTTCATACCCGCAGGGAAGAAAAATGGCTAATAAGCTGGATAAAGAATTCTCAAAAGATGATAAAATCGGGCGATCCGATAGCAAACCAACTAAATACCGAATACAATGGCTTGGTAATGACATCGTTCGAGCAATTGAGCGATA
>CAYSBE010000104.1:3959-8702 GCA_964429245.1 uncultured Bifidobacteriaceae bacterium
AATCAATTATAGAATATGTTAAAGCTGAAAGTACCAAACCAGCAGCAACAGCTGTAGCTGCAGGAACTGATGCACCAACAGCTGCTCCGGTTGAAGTTTCGGCAACCATGCGCGGAAAAATCAATTGGTTAATTATTATCAATGTTACCTTATTATTCATCGTATTATATTTTGTAGTTGAAATTCTTCAAAAATTAGGCGAGGTACAAGGTAAAGCAATTATCAATTGGAGTAAAACCAATGGAATTTTGATGTTGGTATTTTTGGTGGTAGGATTGGCTGCTACATTTTGGGAACTATTTGCTCATGGTAAATTAACCGTATATGCAGATGAATCGGCATCTGAACACGGAGTGATTTATGATAACATGTTAATGATTACACTCGTTTTAACTGGCGTTGTTTTCGTAATCACGCAAATATTATTGTTCTGGTACGGTTACAGATACCGCCAAACCAAAGACAGCAAAGCCCTTTACTATGCTGATAATCACAAACTCGAATTGCTATGGACAGCTATTCCGGCTATTGTATTAACTGTACTTGTTGTTCGTGGATTAAAGGTATGGAATGAAATCATGTACACCAAAAATGATGAAGCAGTAAATATTGAAGTATTTGGATACCAATTTGCTTGGGATGCCCGCTATGCCGGCACAGATAACAAACTTGGTGCAGCAGATTTCCGTCAGATTGGTGTGGTAAATGCTTTTGGAGTAAATCCATATTCTGACCAAACTGCAAAAGATGATATTGTAACAAAAGAATTATACTTACCTGTAAACAAAACAGTTTCTCTAAAATTCAGAGCAAAAGATGTTATACACTCGGCATTGCTTCCGCACTTCCGTGCACAAATGAATGTTGTTCCCGGATTGCCTACACAGTTTACGTTTAAACCTACCATCACTACCGCTGAGATGCGTAAAATGAAAAATGATGCTAAGTTTGATTACGTATTATTATGCAATAAAATATGCGGAGGCGCGCATTACCGCATGAAGATGAAAGTTGTAGTAGTGAGCGAATCAGAGTACAACCAATGGTTGGCTACTCAAAGCAAACTAATTGAAGTTAGCACGAAACCTGAGGACATTCAGCCTTCAGCACCACAAGCTGGCATTAATGAAAATAATGACAAAACCCTTGCAAGTAAATAATTGTTAAAAAGAAAATAATATACACCATATGAGTAGCACACATGACCACAGCCATGACGAACATCATGGTCATCACAAAGAAACCTTCCTGTCGAAGTACGTGTTTAGCATGGATCATAAGATGATTGCTAAGCAATTCTTGATTACAGGTATTATTATGGGAACGCTCGGCATGGCAATGTCGTTGATATTCCGTCTTCAGCTTGCTTATCCTGACATGAAATTCCCTTTTTTGGAATCAATTATTGGCGGGTGGGGAAAAGATGGCAAACTTGATCCCAATTTTTACCTCGCTCTTATTACTATCCATGGTACCATCATGGTATTTTATGTTTTAACTGCTGGATTAAGTGGAACGTTTAGTAACTTACTCATTCCACTACAGGTTGGAACACGAGATATGGCTTCTCCTTTTATGAACATGTTGTCATACTGGTTTTTCTTTGCTTCTTCTTGTGTTCTAACTGCATCTTTATTTGTAGAAGGTGGCCCAGCTTCGGCAGGTTGGACAGTTTACCCTCCTCTTTCGGCTTTACCTAAGGCTATACCGGGTTCGGGAACTGGTATGACCTTGTGGTTAGTTGCCATTATATTGTTCATCGGTTCTTCATTATTGGGTGGTATCAATTACATCACTACTATATTGAACATGCGTACAAAAGGAATGAAAATGACCCGTCTTCCATTGACAATTTGGGCATTCTTAATCACCGCTGTTCTTGGATTATTATCTTTCCCTGTATTGTTTGGTGCAGGGTTATTGTTAATCATGGATCGCAGTTTTGGAACTTCGTTTTACCTATCAGATATTCCTGCTGACCTTGCAGGTGGTATTGAGCGAGTAGGTGGTTCACCTGTATTGTACCAGCATTTATTTTGGTTTCTAGGACACCCTGAGGTGTATATTATTCTTTTACCTGCATTAGGTATTACGTCTGAAGTTATTGCAACCAATTCCCGTAAACCAATATTTGGATATAGGGCTATGATTGGCTCCATATTGGCAATTGGTTTCCTATCATTTATTGTTTGGGGACACCACATGTTCATCACCGGTATGAATCCATTCCTTGGTTCTGTGTTTATGTTGGGTACACTCATTATTGCAGTCCCTTCAGCAGTAAAAACATTTAACTATCTGGCAACACTTTGGAAAGGAAACCTAAGACTCACACCTGCCATGATGTTTGCCATTGGATTGGTTTCGTTTTTCATTTCGGGAGGTCTTACCGGAATATGGTTAGGTAATGCCGCATTGGATATTAACCTCCACGATACCTATTTCGTTGTGGCCCACTTCCACCTTGTAATGGGAAGTGCTGCAATTTTTGGTATGATGAGTGGTATTTACCATTGGTATCCAAAAATGTTTGGTCGCATGATGAGTAATTCGCTAGGATACGCTCATTTTTGGCTAACATTTATATCTGCTTATTGTGTATTCTTCCCAATGCACTTCTTAGGACTTGCCGGAGTGCCTCGCAGGTACTATGCAAATACTGCATATGATCAATTCAATGTGTTTATTGACATGAATGAATTTATCACTATTGCTGCTATTATTGGAGGATTTGCACAGGTAATATTCTTGTTCAATTTCTTTTACAGTATTTTCAAAGGAAAACGTACCGTTCAAAATCCTTGGAAGTCAAATACATTGGAATGGACTGCACCTATAGAACACTTACATGGTAATTGGCCGGGCGAAATTCCTCACGTGTACCGCTGGGCATACGACTATAGCAAACCGGGTGCTCCAGATGACTTTATTCCGCAAAACATCCCTGACGAAGGACAGACAGATGAAATGCAAGAACCAAATCCAGAAAGGTTTGAAACTGGTAAGAAAACAGTTGCAGAACCAGCCGGAGTGGTTATGTTCAGTGCGATTAAGCGTTTCCTTGGAATCGCATAAAGTTCTTTAAATGAATGATCAATCAGAAAGTCGATTCAGGCGATTTGGTATACTTACCATTGCTGCTGTCTTCTTTTTGATTTTGGTTGGTGGTTTGGTGCGTAGCACCGGTTCAGGAATGGGTTGTCCCGATTGGCCAAAATGTTTTGGCACTTGGGTACCACCTACTGATGTGAACCAATTGCCAGCTGATTATAAAGAAATATACCGTGTTGGAGCGCACGAAATTGCTGACTTCGATGTGTACAAAACCTGGATAGAATACATCAACAGATTGATTGGTGTAGTCATTGGGTTCTTTATATTTCTCACAATGTTCTTTGCCATACCTTATCTTAAAAAAGATAAAACCGTATTTTACCTAAGTTTAATCGCATTCATCCTGGTAGGTTTTCAGGGATGGATAGGTTCACGGGTTGTGAGTTCAAACCTCGCGCACTGGATGATTACGATACATATGTTGATTGCTCTATTAATCGTAGGCATTCTCATTTATACCATCACCCGTTCGCAGGACTTTTTCATCGAACAAAAATCACCCAATAACAAACTAAAGATCTATGCTGTGCTGCTTCTTATATTAGGGTTGTTCCAAACAGTATCGGGAACCCAAATTAGAGAAGCAGTAGATATTATGGATAAACTAAACGATGGAGCCAACAGAAATCTTTGGATTGATGGAATCATCACAGGAAATCTTACAAAGGCATATGAATTTGGCAATTATGGTATTACTTTTTTAATGCATAGAAGCAGTTCCCTGCTTAATATGTTGTTGGTTATACTACTATTTATGGGCATCAAAAAAGTATTTGACCGCAACAGTGCCCTTTACAGAAGTTTATTGGCAATTATTTTGTTAGTGGCTTTGCAAATTTTTAGTGGTAAGGTATTGGAAATAATGGGACTACCAAAGTATGTGCAAAGTTTGCATTTATTTATTGGCAGTTTAATAATGGGTGGATACTTGTATGTATGCATCCTGCTTTTTACAAAAGTAAAAGTGATAAAATAGAATTAATAAATTGAATAATATAAATACCATAAACGCTCCTGTAGCAATCACATTCAGGCAAAAGCTGACTGATTACAACCAATTAGCAAAGGTACGTTTGACGTTATTGGTGGTATTCTCTGCTGTAATCACTTACCTGACTGCAGCCAGGGGCACTGAAATCGTGTGGTTTGAAGTACTAATGTTATCAGTGGGCGGATTTTTAGTTGTTGCTGCTTCTAACGGTATCAACCAAATTATTGAGAAAGATTTTGATAAGCTAATGGTACGTACCGCAAACCGTCCGGTTGCCACCAACCGCATGACCGTGAGTGAAGCGGCTATAGCTTCCTTCTTGTTTGGAGCTTCGGGAGTTACCATTATCGCATTGTATTTAAATCCTTTATGTGGAATATTATCTTTCGCCTCATTGGTAAGTTATGCTTTTGTGTATACTCCAATGAAAAGGGTATCGCCAGTATCTGTTTTTGTGGGAGCTTTTCCGGGAGCCTTGCCTCCTCTTTTGGGGTGGGTTGCTTTTAGCGGTTCCATTACTATTGAAGCATTAATTTTATTTGCTGTTCAGTTTTTCTGGCAGTTCCCACACTTTTGGTCTATAGCTTGGATATTGGATGATGATTATAAACGTGCAGGTTTTAAAATGTTACCCGTGC
>CAYSBE010000105.1:0-8622 GCA_964429245.1 uncultured Bifidobacteriaceae bacterium
GGTATTGATGTCATATATATTGTTGTTGATGGTGTATCCTAATAGATTTGTTCCATTGTTTCTTATTGCAAAATGTTCGCCTGTACCTCCAGCGTTAGCTGTGCGGTTTACTAAAATATTATTTCGAACATCATTGAATCCAACACCGGTAGCATTTCCTGCAAAATCAAGCGTAATGGTTTGCCCTGCTCCGGCTAACGGTGCACTTTCAATATAAATGGTATTGTTGTAAAATCTGTTTTGTATGGCACCGCTTGAATTTAAATGAACTCCTCGCACTGTTGCTAATCTTGAAATCGGAGTTCCTGATGAATCTCGTCCTATTCTGATTACATTATTCATTACATTACTGTTTCCAGTCCCAATTTGAATAGCTGTAAGAGTAGCTGAGCCTGTAGCTGAATTATCAACTGTAAAGCTGTGAATGAAATTACCATTAATATTGTTGTTGGTATTTCCAACTACGGTAGCTGACCCAAAATAAATGATTCCGAATAAGCCTGGTGCAGTAGCTGCTGTGGCATATGATACCAATGAGTGAATGGTATTATTTGAAATGGTTTGGTTTAATGCAAATGATTGGTTATTTATACCAACAATCCCTGTAGCAGAAGTTGTATTTGAACGTAAATTTCTTATTGTATTTCCTCGCACAATTGAACCTGCACCATTGTTATAAACAATACCATTGATTTGATGGGCTGCACTTGCCGAATTCTCAAAATCTGAAATGGTATTATTGGTTACTGTTTGTGGATTAAATGCTGACCAGTTAATACCGTTTATACAAGCAGCTGATGAAGTTGATGTACTGGTACTTCTTGAACGGAAATTGCGAATGGTATTACCACTAACCAATACTGTACCTGAAGTCATTACGATTCCATTAATTGAATGTCCGACTGTTGGTTGATGCAACAAGAAACTATCCAACATATTGTTACGTGCAAAATTGTTGTTGGTTCCGGTAAGCATTCCAATACCTAATATATTCGGTGTATTAATTCCTGTATTGGCACCATTCGACATGGAGTACAATTGCTTGATGGTGTTGTTGTCAACAGTGTTGGCACCGGCTGAAACTACTATTCCAACCATACGTGCACCACCTGCAGTACCAGCTGCAAGTTCAGTTCCAACTGCACCATAATAAATTGCACACGAATCTGATGGATCGTTTCCTCCAATGGTATTGTTTAATATAAATTGGTTCGGACTGCTACTTGTTACTATGATACCATTCCAAGCTGAAGCAGTGGTAGTGCCTGCACTAGTAGAACGTGTACGCATTGCCCTGATGGTATTGTTATTTACATTTAACATATTGCTCGATCCTGTTCCAATATTGATACCGCGAACAGCTGTAGAAGTTAGGTTACCTGCAGCATTTATGTTTGAAATAATATTGTTGCTTACGGTAAGGTCATTGATTGTAAATCCACTGATACCTACAAATGCACCATTGGTATTGGTGAAAATACTGTTGGTATCTGCCAAATCTCCAATGGTATTATTGGTAACAATAGCTACTCCTGGATTCACAGCCGTAATACCAGTATGCAAATTGGTATTTGCGGTATTCATAATACGTATGCTGCGAATGATATTATTGGATACCGTTGTTCCTGTAATGGATCCCCCAGATGCACGTATACCTGTAAATGCTATTGAACTTGTAATCAACCAACGGTTGCCGGCAGTTGTTGGTGCCTGTGGCAAATTGCCCCCAATAAAGTTACCGCTGATGATATTATTATTTGAGTTTGAATTTGTAGATGGGTTAAAATCAATACAAATGATTGCATTGGTTGAAGTAGTGGTAGCTGTATCATAGAAATTGTTATTTCTAATACGCCAGTTACCGCCATTACCCGAAGCTAAATTCGTTGCTAAAATAGCATTTTGTGTAAATCCGTTAAAATCGTTCGAGTCAATTACAATGGCATCGTTTTGGAAAATTGCCGATTGTCCGTCAGAAACTATTGCCTTGGTGTAAGGTAAATTGTTTGATCGGGCAAAATAATTGTTTTCGATTCGGATGCTATCGTTTCCAACTGCTAAACCCAAATTTGTTCCGCCAATATACACTGCACCAAATACAGGCTGTGTAGCCGTATTGGTATTTGTATTTGCTGATCTGATAATGGTATTTCTAAGCCTGTTGCCTACTGCATCATTTATATACCTAATTACTGTAGCGTTAGCAGCAGTAGTACTTTGGTTTTCGATAGTTAACTCTCTAGAAATATCTAAAGGAGTAGGTCTTCCATCTATTGATAAATTACGAACACCATTGATAATAAAAATTGAGGTTGCATTGTTTCCAACAATCAATGGATTGATAGTTGCTGCGGGTCGGATAGTTATATTATTGGTAGCAGACATTCCCGGGTAAGCGGAAATGGTAATAGGGAATATTTCACCTGTTGCAGCAGAGTAAACCGGATCAATTAACTGAAAAGTTACAGGTCCACTGGCTCCCAAGGCACTAATATCATTAGCAGCTTGTGTTAATGTTGTAAATTGTCCTGATGCACCTACTGTATACGTACCACTTAAAGGTGCTTTTACTTGACGAGCACCTGCGGGTGATGTTGAGCCCGGAGTTTGTGGTGTAACACCAACGGTTAATCCAACAAATTCAGCATCTATATTATTATTTACGGTTGCCGTATTTGATACATCAAATGTCAACCAAAAATAATTATCTCCTCCTGCCAATGCTTGGGTTCCATTGATATTAAAAGTTGCTCCTGGAGTAGAAACGGTAGTTCCATATTGACTAGCTGTAGAGAAAACATTGCTGGTTCCTGTGTAGTATACCCTCGCATTGGAAATGTCCGATAAATTAGTTGTACCGCTTGTATTGAATGCTAATTGTGTAACTGATGGGCCAAACCCACAACCCGTAGCTTTAACCACCATCGATAATACTTGCGCATTAGTAGCACCTTGAGCAACTGCCGCTGTGTTTTGTAATGCATAAGATGAATCATACACTACCGGTCCCGGAGGCACAAAACGATAAATCTGTCCGGTAGCGGGTCTTATGCCAGTTGGTGTACTAACATCTGTATTAACAAGTAGACTAGGGTTCGCATTTGAATTATTTAGCGCAATAAAATTGCTGTTACTCATTGCAATTCCTATTCTAGGAGTAGTCAAAGTTGCCGTATTTGCATCCTGACGGTAAACAAATTCAACTGCACCTGTCGCTTCGTATAAATTACATTGAACAGAAAAGGCTGCTACAGCCGTACAGCAGCTGTTCCAATTCAACCACTCAATTGTAAATACCCTATTTGGTGAAGTACCTGTTGTAATGTATGAAGCTGATGCTGCTCCACCTGTATACCCAAACCCATCATGACTGAGGGGCATAATTATCGGATAACCTGCAGCAGCCGTAAAAGCAAAGTTGTAGGTATTTACTGGTGCAGTCATACCCGAACTGGTTCCTAATGTAAACCATAGATTTGATGAAGGCCAAATATGTGTATATGCAGTGCCCGCAAGATTAAATGAAAATCCAATTGGCACCGCAGCCCCATTGACAATATCATCAGCCAATAAAGTAGGCAAGGCTGTTGCTCCAGTCAGTGGCGTAAATGTTCCAGATAGTGGAGAAAAGCAGTAAGAACTTAGTGCCTGTGCCCTAACTTGCACAGTGGCCACACCAAGTAAAAGAAAAAGCAAAATTGCCTTCCATGATTTTAGTTTGTGTACGTGTTGATTCATATAAATTGTATTTATTAATTTAATAATTTGGGTTTCCAACTTAGTTAAATGAAAAATTTTACCAATGCATTAATAACAATTTAATGATGCAAAATTTAAGCAAACCAATTTTATATGATGAGTAGATTAAAAATCTATATGAGCGGCTTTTTGTGTTTTTATGAAACGAGGCGATATCCAAAAATTGGAAAAAGAAATCAATAAAAAATAAGTTAATGTAATGGTGTTATTGCACCAGTATTTTTTGAATGGATTTTCCTTTTTCGGTTACTACTTCAACAAAGAAAATTCCCTTTTCCTGAATAGAAATTTCATCGCAATTTTCACAACTCATGATTCTTTTACCTGTAATATCTGTAATGGTTATTTTAGATATTGCTGCGTATGGCGAAGTAATTTGTATTTTTCCGTTTGACGGATTTGGAAACACTTCAATATTTAATTGGTTGCGAGCATCCTTTACCGCTCCCAAATTTTGAATTAGAAATTCAGGACTTTTAACCGAATAATTATGGTTGGTTGCTGTCAACTTCACTTTAGCTTGGTTGGTTATCGGTAAGTTTGCTCCCACAGTTTCAAACGATCCATCGCTTGATAATGCTTTTCCTAAATTCACATACATGGTGTCGCTTACATACAATTCAATGATAACTGAATCGATGTTATTGCTAGTCCATTTGACTAAATTCTGAGTGTTTTGCACAGTCCATATGGTTCCTAACATGGGTTCTTGTACCTGTATAATTGGCTCAATAATTCCACATGTTCCCGCGTTGGCTATCCACGTCATATTGCTGAAATCAATGCGACATACATAATTCACACTATCTACAAATGGATTGCGGTTATTTTGCAATGAAGCAATAAACTCATGGCGGGCTATTTCCCAATTATCGGGCAAATCCTGAAAATGCCATTTTTTCAATACTGCCTGATCTTGATTTGTTGGTAATGTCCACGCGTTACTTCGCAATCCATTATACGCTGCGCACATATAAAATAATGCGCGTGCTAAATCGCCTTTTTGCTCATCACGTGGTTCCCACACTTCTACCCCCGATGCATTCAATCCTTTTTTACCTAAACCAGTTGGAGATACGTAGGTAGGCGTGCCAACAACTTCGCCAAATGGCAAATTGCTTCTTACCGCATTTCCACTAACCTGGTTGGCAGGAAATAAGTTATGCAAATCATTATATTCGGTTAATTCACGTCCGTTGTTATCATTTGGCCATCCGCCAAATTGATTACGGGTAGGCATCCAACTCTGCGCATAGGTATGTTCTCGTGTTAGCGTTCCACTATTTGTACCTGTCCACCACAAAAAGGGTTCATTGTACACATGCTGCAACCCGGTGTACACACAGCTTACTACTTTTCTTCCCTGTGTGGTATCGCGTGTAATAAAAGGATTTACAAAACGTGGAATATATTGACTGTAAAATACCGTATCGTGTGCGGCTATTTTGTTGCTAAGTGCTGTTACAAAATTGGATGCGGTTGAATTTATTCCTGCATAATAATTCCCTATATTTTTACCGGTTGTAGTTACACTACTAGCAGGAGCATTGTTGGTAAAGTAATTTTCAAATCCGGTAGGACCATTGAATGAGAAAATTTTGAAATGATAGGTTGAATTGGCATGAATAAATGTTGGCTTGATGGCTGTAGTATCAGGACCAATATACAATACCTGCGCATTCCCAATATAATCGCCACGCTGATAGGTAGTGCCATCAACAGGTGATTCCGTAATAGCATTATTGGACTTGCGAAGGATAATATATTGCTCAGGTTTTATTGAAGGATGACGATAAGTAAGGGTTAACCCATAAGAGCGAATATCCTGCACCTGAAATTGTATTGCTTGCTGTGTTGGTTCGGTAGCCAAAGTTCCACCAATGGCATATAGCCTGATGCTAAATGGGTTTTTCTCGGGATCATTGGTATAAATATGCATCACAGCAATACGCGAACCATTATCTCCTGCTGAAAAATTAACCTGCAAATTGGCAGTTGAATTCGCATTAATGCTTGTTGGTTTTTGACTAACAGAAAAGTCGGCTGCATCATCGCCTGAAAATAATACGCTATCAACTGACATGACATCAATTGTTCCTTTGTTCTCCAAAACAAAATTCAAGGTTTGCTGCGTACCCGTTACCAATGTCGCACCATCTGCTTGTTGCACATTATTGTATTTAACTGAAATAACCGGACATGTGCATGGTGGAGCCTGACGAAGCAAAACACTATCTAAAGCTACATTACTTCCCGATTGCTTATCACTATAAAAAAAACGAACATATCTTGAGGTTACTGCAGGTTGGTCAACATAACGCGTCATTGATCCACTCATTGGTGATGCCGTAGTAAACTCTCTCAGTGTTGTCCAAATACTTCCATCAACAGATTGTTCGATTTTAAATGTCCCTAAAAATGAAGGATTGGGTGAAATACCGGTTCCTTTAATCCAATAACTCAAAGGGCCTGCTTTTTCAGCATAAAATATCGTTAAAAATTCTCCTGTGGCATCCAACCTGCATGAGATATTATCACCTCCTATTGAGTTTTGTGAACCACTATAGGTGAGGTTTCCGTTTGTACCCAATCCTGTAATCCACCCGGTTGGAGGATTCTCAATTGTGGGGTTCGAAAAATTCCATATTGTGGGAAGGGTAGTTTGTGCGAAAAGGGAAACTGAACTCAGAAAAAATAATGCAAGATTTAGTAATTTAATGCGCATGAATGGTTGTGTTTATGCAACAATACACTAATTCGCTAATATGGTGGGTATTTGATATGTAAATTTGATATGAACTTTTTAGGCAAGTAGGCAAAATATCAGCATATTTGCCACTCCAAAAAACACAACCGTGAGCGAACAAGTATCTAACAAAAACCTAGCAACACTAGAACAAGCCAAACAACTCGGACTTTTACCCGAAGAATTTGATAAGATAAAAGAAATTTTAGGTCGCACGCCCAACTTCACCGAACTCAGTATTTATTCGGTAATGTGGAGCGAACATTGCTCCTACAAAAACAGCATTGTATGGCTGAAAACCCTGCCGCGTGAAGGCAAAAATATGTTGGCCAAAGCTGGTGAAGAAAATGCCGGATTGATTGATATCGGTGATGGATTGGCTTGTGCATTTAAAATCGAATCACACAATCACCCGAGTGCACTTGAGCCTTATCAAGGTGCTGCTACGGGTGTGGGCGGCATCAACCGTGATATTTTTTCAATGGGTGCTCGTCCTATTGCCGGACTTAACTCCTTGCGTTTTGGAAATATTGAAAACGAACGCACCAAATGGCTGGTGCGTGGCGTGGTAAAAGGTATCGGTAATTATGGAAATGCATTTGGTATTCCAACCGTAGGTGGCGAAGTCTATTTTGATGATTGCTACAATATCAATCCGCTGGTAAATGCCATGAGCGTTGGTATTGCCAAAGTGGGAACAACTGTAAGTGCGATTGCTGAAGGTATTGGCAACCCGGTATACATTTACGGTTCGGCTACAGGTAAAGATGGTATTCACGGTGCTGCATTTGCATCAAAAGATATTACAGAAGACTCGGCCAAAGATTTGCCATCAGTGCAAGTAGGCGATCCTTTCTGGGAAAAACTGATACTGGAAGCCACCATGGAACTGATTGAAACAGGAGGTGTGGTAGGCATGCAGGATATGGGAGCAGCGGGTATCACCTGCTCAACCAGCGAAATGAGCGCCAAAAGTGGCACAGGTATGAAAGTGTGGCTCGATAAAGTGCCCATGCGTCAGGCCGATATGAAAGACTGGGAAATCCTACTTTCAGAATCACAAGAGCGCATGTTGGTAATTGTGAAAAAAGGATTTGAGAAAAAATTTGAAGCCATATTTGAAAAGTGGGATTTGACCTACGCGCAAATTGGTGAAGTAACCGATACCACTCGCGTGCAGTATTACATGCACAACGAATTGGTGGCTGATATTCCAGGCGAAAGTTTGGTGCTGGGTGGCGGGGCACCGGTTTACCACCGCGAGTATGAAGAACCCAAATACTTTGCTGAAATTGCCAAATTCGATATCAACGCCATCAAAGATTGTTCAACACAAGAGGCAAAAACCATTGCACAAAATTTAGCCGCGCATCCCAATATTTGTTCGCGCAGGTGGGTGTACAACCAATACGACTCCATGGTCGGCACCATCAACCAAACCACCAATGCACCCAGTGATGCAGCCGTAGTAAAAGTAAAAGGTACCGATAAATCCATTGCCATGACTACCGATTGCAACAGCCGTTTTGTGCATGCCAATCCGTTTGTGGGTGGTATGATAGCCGTGAGCGAAGCAGCACGTAACCTCGTGTGCTCAGGAGCTGAACCTGCTGCCGTTACCAACTGTTTGAATTTTGGAAATCCATACAACAAAGAAGTGTATTACCAGTTTGTTCATGCCATCAAAGGAATGGGCGAAGCGTGCAAAAAATTCGATACGCCTGTAACGGGTGGCAACGTAAGTTTCTACAACCAAAGCAGCGACAATGATGCGGTCTTCCCTACACCAACTATTGGCATGGTGGGATTGATTCGCGATGGCAAAAAACACATGACGCTGGATTTTAAACAGGCAGGTGATGTGATTTACCTAATTGGCGAATCGAAAAATGATATTGCTTCTTCTCAATATTTGGTATCGCAACACAAGGTGCAACTTTCGCCTGCTCCTGCATTTAACCTGGATGAAGAATTTGCCGTGCAACAAGCAACCTCAAAAGCCATTGCACACAACCTGATACAATCGGCACACGATACCAGCGAAGGTGGTTTATTCATTAGCTTGCTGGAAAGTGCCATGCACAGCAACTTGGGTTTTGAAATCAATAAACCAAATG
>CAYSBE010000106.1:0-5909 GCA_964429245.1 uncultured Bifidobacteriaceae bacterium
GTGAGTTTTTCTATCGTTTCTGTTGACATAAAAAAAATGTTGAATGATTAATGTTGAATGATGTTTAACGTTTGGTTTGTGATGTTTTCACAATTGCAGTTAAGATACTGATAACTCTTCTGATTCTTTCAATTCCTTACTGATATCAGCTTTAATCAAACCTGATGCTAAGAGCAACCGAAGCCAATAATTGGTTTCTCTTGCCTCTTTTGATGCGATGGACATTTTTGCTATGAAATCAGCCTTAGATTGTGCTGCAGTTGCTTCATTTACGTTGGCTCCTATGCTTGTTCCCGCACCCACCAACTGATTGGCGAGAATAAAGTCTTTGCTTTCCTTTAACTCCTTGTACAACTCAATAATTTTGTGCGCAAACTCAAATGATTTGTCAACGATAATATTATCTTTCTTCTCCATGATAAATTATTATTAATTCAACATTCACAATTTAACATTCACAATTAACTCAGTATTTCTTTAACTTTATTCACCACCTCAGTAGCCATAAAAGGCTGACCTTGAATTTTATTGTACGGAATGGCATCCACAAAATACTTATCGCGGATGATTTTAGAAAGCTGTCCGTTATTCAGTTCAGGAATCACTACGGTTTTAAAGCGGCTCATCAGTTCACCCAGGTTTTTTGGGAACGGATTCAAATATCTTACATGCGCATGCGATACGTTGTAACCTTCTTCAATGAGTTTGATTGTAGCGGTTTTCAATGCACCGTATGTTCCACCCCATCCCAAAATCAACACATCACCACTCTCAGTACCTGTATCAATGGCTTGTTCAGGAATGTATTTTGCAATTAGGTCTACTTTTTCCTGACGAAGTTTCACCATCAATTCGTGGTTTTCGGGATCGTACGAAATATTTCCTGTTATGTTTTGTTTCTCCAGTCCACCAATGCGGTGCTCAAGACCTTTGGTACCGGGTACTGCCCATGGTCTGCTCAGTTTTTCATCACGCAGATAAGGCATAAATTTATCATCACTGGTTTTACGTTCTTTCGCAAACTCCACTTTAATCTCAGGCAGGTCTTTGCTTTGCGGAAATTTCCACGGCTCGCTTCCATTGGCGATGTAGCCATCACTTAAAAAGAAAACCGGAATCATGTGGTGCAATGCCAATCGAGCCGCTTCGTATGCCATTGTAAAGCAATCGGATGGAGACTGTGCTGCTAGGACTACCACCGGGCACTCGCCATTGCGGCCGTAAAATGCCTGCAACAAATCAGATTGTTCGGTTTTAGTAGGTAAACCAGTGCTTGGTCCGGCACGTTGTACATTTACAACAACCAATGGCAACTCAAGCATCGTAGCCAATCCTATGGCTTCAGTTTTTAAAGCAATTCCCGGCCCTGATGAACCTGTTACAGCCAGGTGTCCGCCAAATGCTGAACCAATTGCCGAGCAAATGCCTGCGATTTCATCTTCTGCCTGAAAGGTTTTGATATTGAAATTTTTGTACTTGGAAAGTTCGTGTAAAATATCTGATGCAGGAGTAATAGGATAGGTTCCATAAAACAATGGCAATCCTGATTTTACCGAGGCCGCTATCAGTCCGAAAGCAGCCGCCTGATTGCCCATGATGCTGCGGTATACACCTGTATCCATTTTTGCCGGTGCTACATTGTATCGGTTGGCAAACATTTCAGTGGTTTCACCATAGCTCCATCCAGCTTGCAATACTTTCAAGTTAGCATTCATGACCGCCTCATTCTTTTTGAACTTGGCTTTAATAAATTCGATGGTATTATCTATCGGGCGGTGGTACATCCAATACAGTAATCCCAGTACAAACATATTTTTACAACGGTCTATTTCTTTGGTTCCCATTCCGCTATCAGCAAGTGCCGCACGGGTTATTTTGGTTACGTCAATTGTTTTTACATCGTATTCGCTCAGCGAACCATTTTCCAATGGATTTTCTCCTTCGGGTACGTTTGCCAGACGCATATTTTTGGCATCAAAACCATCGATATTGGCAATGATTACTCCACCTTTTTTCAGGTTGCGCAAATTGGCCTTCAGGGCGGCTACGTTCATCACCACTAGGACATCACACATATCTCCAGGTGTGTGTATTCTAGTTGACCCAAAATGAATTTGGTATCCCGATACACCTGCAAGTGTTCCAATTGGGGCACGAATTTCAGCCGGAAAATCAGGGAATGTGGCAAGGTCATTTCCAAAAAGTGCAGAGGCGTTGGTAAACTGTGTTCCGGTAAGCTGCATGCCATCACCGGAGTCGCCTGCAAATCGTATAACAACCGCTTCGATGGTTGTTTCTGTAGATGTACTCATTAGATTATGTTAACAAAGGATGCAAAAATAGTGTTTTTGAAACATTAACCTTACCCTTTTTTATGAGCTATTTCTGCTATGTTCGCAACATGACCCCGAATCATACAAACAACACATTGATATGTAATATCAGCAAACTTTATGGTATTATAGAAGACCCTCGCACTACTCTTAAAAAAGGCAATGAAATGGCCACTTTCAAACATATTGAAAATGCTTGGCTTCACGTGCAAAATGGGAAAATAGCGGCATATGGTACGATGGATATGTTGCCTCAAGAGCTGCTTACATCGTGCGCTGTTACGGATGCCGAACAAGGTATGGTTTTACCTTCATTTGTAGACGCGCATACCCACCTTGTTTTTGCAACAAGCAGGGAAGAAGAGTTTGTCATGAGGATTAAGGGTAAAAGCTACGAAGAAATCGCAGCAGCCGGTGGAGGTATATTAAATTCAGCAACACGTCTGCAACAAATGAGTGAAGATGATTTATTTGAAGCTGCAAAAAAGCGTTTGCACGAAATCATTTCGTATGGCACCGGGGCTGTTGAAATTAAAAGTGGATATGGACTTACCGTGGAAGATGAATTGAAAATGCTTCGTGTAATTAAACGTCTTAAATCTCTCTCTCCTATTCCCATTAAATCAACTTTCTTAGGTGCACATGCCATTCCAACTATTTACAAACATAATAGGGAAGAATACATACGACTTGTAATAGAAGAAATGCTTCCCAAAATAATACAAGAGCAATTGGCTGATTACTGTGATGTATTTTGCGATCAAGGATTTTTTTCGGTTTCGGAAACCGACCGTATTTTAAAGGTAGCCGCTCAATACGGTTTAAAAGCTAAAATACATGGAAATGAACTTGGCTTCACAGGTGGTGTACAAGTTGCTGTAGCAAATAACGCCATCAGTGTGGACCATTTGGAGTATACAGGAGATGAAGAGATTAACGCATTACTAAACAGCAATACCATACCTACTGCATTACCAAATTGCTCGTTCTTTTTGGGCATACCTTATGCACCCTTGCGCAAAATGATTGATGCAGGACTGCCGGTGTGCCTGGCCTCTGATTATAATCCTGGAAGTTCACCAAGTGGTCGCATGGGATTTGTGGTATCATTGGCTTGCATTCAAATGAAACTAACCCCTGAAGAAGCATTTAATGCTGCTACCATAAATGGCGCAGCAGCTTTGGAAATTTCAGCAAGCCATGGCAGTATTACCAAAGGAAAGGCTGCTAATTTAATTTTAACAAAAAAACTCGATTCACTAGCCTATCTCCCTTATGCTTTTGGTGAAAACTGGATTAGGAGCGTATTTATAAACGGAAATATAATGACTTAAGCCTTGTGCAATACCAATAGCGGAACCTTCGTATTGTATGCTAATTGCTTACTAAGACTGCGGTGAAATAGCCTATCGAAAAAGCCTCTGTTGTGTTTAGCTACTGCCACCATATCCGCTTTCTTTTCATCAATATAGCGGTTAATGGCATGGGTAATTTCTTCGTTTTCTATTGTCTCTATTTTAATATTGTTGAGCGCAATATGTTGTTTGTTTCTGGCAAAGAAATTATTTTCTGCATTGAAATATCTGTCAAAGTCCGTACGAACGTGCATCACGGTAAGCTTTGCTTGATAGAGGTTTGCCAAAAACACAAGTCTGGATATGGCAGGAAATTCAGGATCAGTATAATCTGTTGAGTAGAGTATGTTTTGGGGCTCAAAGGTGGTAGCAGAAGGCGGCACTACCAATACAGGAATTTCTGATTTATTGATAACACTGGCCGCATTACTTCCAAAAAATATTCCTTGAAGACCAGATGCACCTGTTGTACCAATAACAATCATATCTGCTTTTAACTCTTCGCAGGATCTATGTATTTCATCATATACAAATCCGGTAGCAGTAACAAATTTGTATGCAACCTTTTTATCAGCCAAAATGGTAGTTTCCAGTTTTTCGAAACCCAATTTCGTAGCCTGCTCCATTTCTTCCATATACATTTGGTAAGTATCACTTGGCATTTGGGTATCCAATACCGGTATTTGTTTAACATGAAGTATATGAAGCGTAGCATTACATTTAGCTGCAATACCCTTTGCAATTTGGGTAGCATTATTTGCCACTTCTGAAAAATCTGTTGGAACGATGATGTTTGATATCATAATGATTTCATATTTGATTGAACAAACTTAATACAACTAGATTAACTTTAAATGAAGTAATCGAATGATTTATATCAGTCAATTAAAGCATCTTCATGTTTTTTATTTGCCAATTGTCCGCATGCTGCATCAATATCTTTACCTCTGCTGCGTCTAACAGTGGCAACAATACCATGCTGTTCAAGGTAATTTACGAATTTATCAATTTTCAATGGATCTGCTTTTGAAAATACATTGTCGCCAATTGGATTATATTCAATAATATTCACTTTAGCTGAAACCCTTTTAGCCAATTGCACCAATTCACGTGCGTCAGTGATATTGTCATTAAAATCTTTAAAAGCAATGTATTCAAATGTGAGTTTGCCTTTAGCATGTTGCCTAAAATAATCTAAGGCTTCCATTACCGCTTCCAAGTTATTGCTTTCATTAATGGGCATAATCTGATTACGCTTGATATCATTTGCTGCGTGCAATGATAATGCAAGATTAAATTTCACTTTATCGTCTGCAAGTTTCTTAATCATTTTGGCAATTCCAGCCGTACTAACCGTTATTCGATCGCTGGCCATATTCAGCCCGTCTTCACCGGTTATTTTTTCAATGGACTTAAGCACATTAGCATAGTTGAGCAGGGGCTCCCCCATTCCCATGAAGACAATATTGGTTAGCGGCATATTGTAATGCTCTCGGGCCCAATTTCTAATATGCACCACTTGATCGTAAATTTCATCAGGATTAAGATTTCGCTCTCTTTCCATTTTCCCGGTTGCACAGAATTTACAAGTAAGGCTGCATCCAACTTGGGAACTCACACACGCAGTGGTCCTATCATCGGTTGGTATCAATACGCCTTCAATTAAGTGTCCGTCAAATAACCTAAAACTACTTTTAATGGTACGGTCACTGCTCACTTGTTTGTCCTCTACCTTAATGTGTCGAATTTCATATTCCTTGTTGAGCCAATCGCGAGTAGATTTAGGCAGGTTAGACATTTCATCAAAAGTAATGGCACTTTTTTGCCAAAGCCATTCATACACCTGTTTTCCACGAAATGGCTTATCAGCTTTTGACTCAAAAAGCGATTTTAATTGAGTAAGGGTAAGTGAACGAATGTCTGTTTTAGTCATTGACATGGTGCGAAGATAGGCTTTGGTCAATAAATCTTGACTATGCCAAATTAGATTGATTGTTATACGCTGAAACTAACAATAAGTAAAGAGCATTGATAGTTTATTGCAAAAAATGTTGAGAGAAATACTTAAGCATAAAAAAAGCCAAACTTTCGTTCGGCTTTTTGCTTGTTGCGGGAGTAGCCCCGATAGCTATCGGGGTCGAACCAGCGACCATAAAACTCATCATTCATAAAAAAAGCCAAACTTTCGTTCGGCTTTTTGCTTGTTGCGGGAGTAGCCCCG
>CAYSBE010000106.1:6009-8234 GCA_964429245.1 uncultured Bifidobacteriaceae bacterium
CATAAAAAAAGCCAAACTTTCGTTCGGCTTTTTGCTTGTTGCGGGAGTAGCCCCGATAGCTATCGGGGTCGAACCAGCGACCATAAAACTCATCATTCATAAAAAAAGCCAAACTTTCGTTCGGCTTTTTGCTTGTTGCGGGAGTAGGACTCGAACCTACGACCTTTGGGTTATGAGCCCAACGAGCTACCACTGCTCCATCCCGCGATTTGTTGAGGTGCAAATATAGTTTGTATTCACTCATACACAAAAATTATTTCACTTTAAACACAAAAAGCCCTGCTAAGCAAGGCTTTTTGTGTAATCAATCCAACAATTCAGGCAGCGTATGCCGATATGGTTCTTTTTTGCTCCAACAAACGTTCAAGTTGCTGAGCTTTATGCAAATCTTTTAGGGCATCAGTCGTATTTCCGGTTTTGAGCATAACTTTGGCTTTCATCCGATAAGCTTCCACATACTTTGGATTAATACTTATAGCCCGATGTAAATCGTTGACAGCTACTGTTATTTTACCTAATTTTTCAAGAATAACGGCTCTCCATAAATACAAGTCTTCGCGAAATGGATTCACTACAATTGCGCGATTAATAACTACAAAGGCGTCATCATATGATTGCATAAAAAAAGAAATCTCAGCTGCCAGGCGGTAATAAGTTGTATTCTCCTCACCTGTAGCAATGGCTCCGTTTATGTATGTCAATGCTGTTTGATAATCCATATTTAATTTATAGTACTCTGCATAGCAGTAATAAGCAAAGGCACAATTTTGATCTTCATCAATTACCAAGTCAAATAAAAACCTGGCTTTGTCATTCTCGTTTAAATAAAGATAGCAAAGACCTTTCATTAAAATACCTTCGTGGTGATGAGGCTGAAACAGTAAGAAGGCATTTACTGCATGCAGTGCTTCATAATATTCGCCTAGCGCGATATATGATTTTGCATCATCTAAAAGTTGTGAAGCGGTTAGGGTTCTCATGATTTGTTTTGTCGATTTCATACTCTGTATTATTAATTGTTGTGTGTTTTTTTCTTAATTACACATACAAAGTTTGATACCCGCATCGCAGCCTATTTGCGAAGTGAATTAAATTGTTTTTTGCATGTCATAAAATGAGGAAACAACCCGAAAACACTATACTTGCATATGCCCAAAAATAAAAATGCCTTTATACGCTACCGGCTTATTGATGCTGCACTGCGCAATAAACATAAACCCTATCCTACCAAGAATGAACTGATAGAAGCTTGCAGTGGGTTGGGCTCGGTTTCTGCCCGCACGATTGATAAGGATATATACGACATGAAGTTTGACGAAGAACTTGCCTACTTCGCACCCATTGAGTTTGACCGTTTGCATAAAGGCTATTTTTATACAGATGCAGCATACGCTATCAGCAAAATTCCACTAAAACATGAAGACCTTTATGCAATGGAGTTTGCATGCTCCATATTGAAACAATTTGAAGGAATAGATACGGTAAAACAGTTTATGCAATCAGTTGGCAAAATTGAGGATTTCATTAGTATGCAACGAACATTAGACAACAGCAACTGGAATGAACTGATACAAACAGAAAGGGCCTTGGATTATAAAGGAAATCAATTTTTATCTCCTTTACTAAAAGCAATTAAAGAAAGATACTGTCTGTTGATTCATTATCAACGATTTGGCGAAACAGAGCCGAAGGTTCACCAATTTCACCCGTATGTTTTAAAAGAATACCGAAATCGCTGGTATGTATGCGGTTGGTCTGAAAAAAAATCAGCGATAATCACTTTTGCATTGGAGCGAATTGTTGATGTCATTTCAGAAAAAGCAAGGTTTGAGATTCAGGAATCTTTTGATGCATCAAGCTATTTTGCATTTAGCTATGGCATCTCGGTAACAAATAATTACGAGCCTGTTGAAATTATGCTTGAATTCACCCCTGTTGATGCCTATTATATTAAAAGCATGCCGCTGCACCATACCCAAAAAATTATTACGGATAACACGTCAACATTCGTGATATCGATAACGATTATCCCTTCATACGAGTTTAAATCTGATGTACTTAGCTACGGAAACAGGGTAAAGGTATTATCCCCCAAATGGCTTGCTGACGAACACCAAGAAACCTTAAAATTGGCACTAAATAACTATGCGGCAAATCGCTAAATCAAGCTAATCAATAATTAATGTGGTATTGTGATGAAATGTCCTACATTTGCACGGCAAATA
>CAYSBE010000107.1:0-8120 GCA_964429245.1 uncultured Bifidobacteriaceae bacterium
CTTCTAGTGACACTGCCAATAATTTTTGTGCTTCTACCGCAAATTCCATAGGGAGCTGATTTAATACCTCGCGGCAAAATCCGTTTACAATAAGACCGATGGCTTCTTCGGTACCGATGCCACGTTGGTTGCAGTAAAATATTTGATCTTCACCAATTTTACTGGTACTTGCTTCGTGTTCTACGGTTGCTGTCTGGTTATTGATTTCGATATAAGGGAACGTATGCGCTCCACAGCGGTCGCCAATCAGCATGCTATCGCATTGCGTATAATTGCGTGAGTGTGTGGCTTTCTTGGCTACTTTTACCAAACCTCTATATGTATTGTGCGATTTACCTGCCGATATTCCTTTTGATACTATGCGGCTGCGGGTGTTTTTCCCGATATGAATCATTTTGGTTCCTGTATCAGCTACCTGCATATTGTTGGTAACAGCTACTGAGAAAAATTCACCGATTGAATTATCACCTTTCAAAATACAACTTGGATATTTCCAAGTAATGGCGCTTCCGGTTTCTACTTGTGTCCAGCTGATTTTTGCATTGGCTCCTTCGCAGCTTCCTCGTTTGGTAACAAAATTATAGATGCCACCTTTGCCATCTTTATCGCCCGGATACCAGTTTTGAACGGTGCTGTATTTGATTTCGGCACTTTCCATAGCAATCAGTTCCACTACTGCAGCGTGCAGTTGATTTTCATCGCGCATAGGGGCTGTACAGCCTTCCAGATAACTCACATAAGAATTATCATCAGCAATAATCAACGTACGTTCAAACTGACCTGTATTTTCGGCATTGATACGGAAATAGGTAGAAAGTTCCATTGGGCAACGAACACCTTTGGGAATGTATACAAACGAGCCATCGCTGAAAACTGCTGAGTTCAATGCTGCGTAATAATTATCCGTGTAAGGCACAACCGAACCCATGTATTTTTTGACCAATTCAGGGTAATCATGAAGGGCTTCGCTGATGCTGCAAAAAATAACACCTTTCTCTTTGAGTTGCTCTCTAAATGTGGTAGCAATGGATACCGAATCAAAAACGGCATCAACGGCAACACCGGTAAGACGTTTTTGCTCTTGCAAGCTAATTCCCAACTTCTCGAATGTTTTTATTAACTCAGGATCAACTTGATCGAGACTATCCAATTTTATCTTTTGCTTTGGTGCTGCATAAAAGATGGTTTCATCATAGTTTGGTTTAGGGTAGGAGAAATTTTGCCAGTTTGGCTCTTCCATTTTCAACCAGTATCGATAAGCCTTTAGGCGCCATTCAAGCATCCATTCAGGTTCATTTTTCTTTTTTGAGATGAAGCGAACAATGTCTTCGTTAAGACCTTTGGGCGCTGTATCCATCTCAATATCGGTAGTAAATCCGTACTTATATTCTTGACTTACAACTTGTTCTATAATATCTACGTTTTCTTGTTCTGACATAGCTAAATTTTGGCTTACAAATGTAGTGGTTAATTTGTATTTAGTCTAAATTAGATACAAAAAAGTAGGCTTAAGGTTTTAAACGTGAGTAAGATTAAGACTCTTCGGAAATATCTTCGGCATCCGGGAGATTTATTTCCTGTTCGCCACCGCAGCAGGGCATCACATTTTGCTTACACACCTTACATTGATAATGGCCGTGCACATAATCAAATCCCTGATGAGCATTGCAGTATGGACATTGTTGGAAACCGAATTGCATAATCAAATGTATTTCAATGCTCGAAATTACACTAAAGTAAATATAAAATGCGTGCGTTCATGATTTTATAACCCTAACAATCTTGACGAATCTTTTCTTGTAATAAGGCGCATCAAGTCTGTCAATTCTCACGCCATCGCTAGTACTGGAGTGTATGAACAAAAGAGGATCCCCTTTTTCAGATACAATAATACCAACATGACCAATTCTACTGCTTGCAGCATTTCGTCCTCTGAAAAATATCAAATCACCTTTTACCGCATTCTTTTTGCCAATTTCAATTCCTACCAAACCCTGACCTGCCGAAGTATGCGGAAGCTTGACTCCAAACTTTCGATAAACCGTCATGGTGTAACCGGAACAGTCGAAACCTTTAATTGTGGTTCCTCCTCGTTTGTAACTTTTTCCCTTAAAACTCATTGCATACTGCACAATACTATCTCCTTGGGTCATCGCTCCCGATTGTGAACTGATTGAGGTGTGCCTTGCTGTATCAATCTTATCCTCAACAACACTCGTATCAACTTGTTGACCAATTACTTGTAACAATTGAACACACAGTAAAAGCAAACAAAAAAGTAACATTTTTATGCGCAGCATCGAGCCAATATAATCACTCACAAAAACGAAAAAAAATTAGTGCCAAAAATGGTATTAAATAATTGTATATCAGGTTGATTAATTTAAAATAGTACCCTTTTGCCTCTTTACAAAAGTGTAATTATAGCTTATGTTTGCGTTCTACAATCAAATGGCAAAAAGATTTTACCTCATTTTATTAAGTCTCATCTTCATTGCAGTGGGCTGTTCAAAGTATCAGAAAACATTGAAAAACCCTGATATGAACAAGAAGCTGGAATTGGCAATTTATTACTATAACAAAAAAGATTATTACAGGGCTTCTTCTTTGTTTGAACAATTGCAGGATAATTATAGTGGAACAGCAATGGCACAAAAAATTATTTATTACAGTGCCTATTGTAATTACGGATTGAAAGCTTACGCACTTGCCGGATTCCAATTTAAAGCTTATTTCGAAAATTTTCCTACGGGCGAATGGGCTGAAGAGAGCTTATACATGTTTGCTTATTCCCAATTTCTAGAATCGCAACCATCTTATTTGGATCAAACTGATACCTTCAAAGCGTTGGATGGCATCAATCTATTTGTGAGCATTTATCCTGATAGTAAATACATACCTGAGTGCAACACAATGATTGATAAACTACGTGTGAAACTTGCAAGTAAAGCCATTCGAATGGCTAAGTTGTATTACAGCATGGGTGAATATAAAAGTGCTATTGTAGCGTTGCAAAATGTGGTGAAAGATTATCCGGAAATTTCTCAAAAAGAAGAATTAGAATTTTATGTGGTGAAATCGCACTATCTTCTTGCATCAAACAGTGTTGAAACAAAAAAAGTAGAACGATATAAGAATACCCAAAACGTATACGCTGAGTTTATCATAGAGTATCCCGATAGTAAATATTTAAATGAGCTGCGCTCAATGAACGAGAAGTGCCGAAGGGCGATAATAAAAATAGAAGAAAAAGAAAAAACAAAACAACTTACAACAACTAATAATTAATACAAATGAACATTAAAGACTATCAAAATGTACCGGTATCGGTTCAGGTTCGCGACTTAAGAAAATTAGAAGCTAGAACCGAAAACATTTATGAAACGATTGCCATTATCAGCAAACGTGCCAATCAAATTTCAGCTCAAATAAAAGAAGAGCTTCACGGCAAACTTCAGGAATTTGCAAATGACAACGATACGCTTGAAGAAGTATTTGAAAATCGTGAGCAAATTGAGATTTCATCATTTTATGAGCGTATGCCTAAACCAAGTGTTATTGCCACAGAAGAGTATATCCAAGGTAAAGTATACTTTAAAAAACCGGCTAACAACGGATAATTGATGATGCTGAAAGGCAAAAAAATATTACTTGGAGTAACAGGAGGTATTGCCGCTTACAAATCTGCATCAATTGTAAGGTTATTGATAAAACATGGCGCTGAGGTAAAAGTTGTCATGACACCCGATGCCCATGCGTTTGTAACTCCTCTTACACTGGCAACTTTATCTAAAAACGAGGTGTATACCGATTTGTACGACAAACAATCTGGCAAATGGAATAACCATGTGGAACTGGCATTGTGGTCAGACTTGATATTGGTTGCTCCGGCTACTGCAAATACATTGGCTAAAATGGCTTCAGGCATTTGTGATAATTTGTTGATGGCCATTTACCTTTCAGCAAAAAGCAGGGTTTTTGTTGCTCCCGCAATGGATTTGGATATGTATGCACATCCGGCTACGCAAAGAAATTTACATTGTTTGCAACAAGATGGCAATATAGTATTGCCCGTTGGTGAAGGAGAGCTTGCAAGCGGATTAAACGGTGCCGGCAGGATGTTGGAACCTGAAGAAATTGTTTCCTTTATTCAAGAAATGACCAATGTATCATTAAAACTTAAAGGAAAAAAAGTACTGGTAACTGCCGGGCCAACATATGAAAATATCGATCCTGTTCGTTTCATTGGAAATCATTCAAGCGGAAAAATGGGATTTGCACTGGCTGAAACATTTGCACAACATGGCGCTCAGGTTGTTTTAATAACGGGACCTACAGAGCTAACTGCCCATCATCAGCAAATCAAACGAATTGATGTGCGATCGGCCAGCGAGATGTATGAGAAAACAATTGCCGAGTTTAAAAAATGTCAGATAGCTGTAATGAGCGCAGCAGTGGCTGATTACACACCTGAGCAGGTTGCCGTAACAAAAATTAAAAAGCAAGGCAATGAGTTGCACCTCAGGTTAAAGAAAACAAAAGACATCCTAGCCGAATTGGGTAAACTCAAAAACAAGAAACAATTTTTGGTAGGATTTGCATTAGAAACAGATAACGAAATTGACAATGCAAAACTAAAATTACAAAAAAAGAACCTCGACTTCATTGTTTTGAATTCGCTGAGAACAAAAGGTGCAGGCTTTGGATACGACACCAACAAAGTAAGCATCATTGACCGAAACGGAACGGTAAGTCATTCCAAACTCAAATCAAAAACAGAAACTTCACATGATATCGTCAATAAAATAATTGATATGCTTCATGAATAAATTTCTAATTGCAATTACTTTTTTTCTGTTTTCAATTGCTGCACGTTCTCAAGAACTGCTTTGCACAACAACAATCTTAGATAACCAAATTCAACTATCCGACAAAAGCGTATTTAGACGTTTGGAACAAACCATTTCCAACTTCATGAATACAACAGTGTGGACAGAAGAAAAATTTGAACAAAACGAACGCATTGAGTGCAATATTCAACTCATACTTTCGCAATACGACCCAAAAACAAATTCGTACAAAGGCAGTGCACAAATACAAAGCAGAAGACCTGTGTATGGCTCTGTTTACATGACCACCGTTTTTAATATCAATGACGAAAACTGGGAATTTGTGTGGAACGAATTTGACCAATTGGTGTATAACGAAAATTCTTTTACAACCAATTTGGTAGCCTTAATGTCATTTTATGCCTATTATGTAATTGCATACGATTTTGACAGCTATTCGCCCCTTGGCGGTTCCATGTATTTTGCAAAAGCACAACAAATAGCAAACATGGCACAACCTGCATCTGGTCCGGGATGGCAACCATTTGAACGCAATATTCGATCGCGATACAATTTGATTGACAATATCATCAACGAACGTTTCAAACCTTTGCGTGAGGCCAATTATAAATACCACCGACAAGGGCTTGACCAAATGATCAGCAAACCTGATGAAGCCAGAAAAGCAATTTATGAAAGCTTAGAATTGGTTCAAAAAGTTTTTAAGATTGCGCCAAATACTGCTTTGCTCATTGTTTTTTTTGAATCAAAATCAGATGAATTGGTAAACATCTATAAAGGAGCCCCACAAAGTGAAAAGCCAAAGGCCATTGCATTGTTATCTGAAATCAATGTGGCCAATATTAATAAGTACGAAAAAATTAAGCAATAACAATAAACCCGACTATATTTCGATTACATGCTACTTCAACTACAAGTAAGAAATTATGCAATAATCCGTGAAACCGAAATTACATTGGGACCCAATCTCAATATCATTACGGGAGAAACCGGTGCAGGTAAATCCATTTTGATGGGTGCACTCGGTTTAATATTGGGTGAACGTGCCGACAGCAAAGTATTGTTGAATGCCGAAGAAAAATGTGTGGTAGAAGGTGTTTTTGATATCAAAAAATATAAACTAAAATCTTTCTTCGAATCAGAAGGATTGGATTATGATGAGCAGTGTATCATCAGACGCGAAATAAGCAGCGCAGGAAAATCACGTGCATTTATTAACGACACTCCGGTATCGCTCACACAATTGCGCGACTTGGGAATTAGGCTTGTTGACATTGTTTCACAAAACCAAACCCTTCAATTGAATGACGAACAGTTTCAGCTTGCCGTAGTGGATGCGTTTGCACAAAGTGAAAATGAGTTGCAAACATACAAACAGCTCTATAAGAACTGGAAAGAAAACGACAACTTGTTGAAGTCGTTAACCGAACAGGAGCTGAATGCACGCAAGGATGAAGACTACCTGAAGTTTGTGGTAACTGAATTGATTGAAGCTCGTCTTGAGCCGGGCGAACAAACACAGCTGGAAAATAGGTTGGATATGTTGAGCCATGCCGATCAGATTCAACAAAACGCTTTACTGGCTTTTGCACAATTGAGCGGTAATGAACAAAGCATTATTGACCAATTGAATTTACTTAGACAGACCGTGGTTGCCGCATCCAAACATCATATGGGCATGCAGCAACTTGCTGAAAGAATTGCAACATCGGTTATCGAACTGAAAGATATTGCTGCCGAACTTGAAACGGTAGCCGAACAAACAGAAGCCAACCCGGAAGAACTGGCTAAAACCGAAAGCAGACTTCAATTGCTGTTTGGCTTACTGAAAAAACACCACGTAACTGCTGCAGAAGAACTGATTGCATTGCGAGATGAATTGGAGCTTAAACTTACACAACTTGGCTCACTGCAACATGAAATAGAAGCTGCACAAAAGCTTAAACAGGAGCTTGAAGCGAAGTTGCAAAAAGCCGCAGACGCATTAACCGTTAAACGAAAATCTGCTGTTACAGGTATAGAAAAAGAAATAGAGAAACTACTCAAAAATGTACAGATGCCTGATGCAAAACTAAAGGTAGAACACACCCTACTGAAATCATTTGGCAGCAACGGCATGGATGGAATTGTGTTTTTATTTGCAGCCAACAAAGGCAGCACGCCTCAGCCTTTGCAGAAAGTAGCATCCGGTGGTGAACTAAGCAGACTTATGCTTTGCATCAAATCGTTGATGAATGACAAAACTGATTTGCCCACCATTGTGTTCGATGAAATTGATACCGGAATCTCTGGTGAAGCTGCATTGAAAGTTTCGCAAGTGATGAAAGCACATGCCAAACGTCATCAGGTAATTGCCATTACCCATTTGCCTCAAATTGCAGGCAAAGCCGATACGCATTTTTATATTTACAAATCGAGCGACAAAGCCAGCACCACTACACATATTCGCAAGCTAAATGAAATTGAACGTGTGGAAGAAATTGCCCGCATGCTGCATGGAGAAAACCCATCAGACAAAGTAATTGAAGCGGCTAGGGAATTGATGGGGTAATAATTATATTTTACTCAAAGACCAGTTTACCCGAACTTAAATGATTATTCTTTCCAACTATCCGGTAATAATATATTCCGGAATTGAGTCCATTACGTTGCATCTGACCTTTTCCATTGCAAATAGTTGATTCTGATACTAGCTTTCCGGCTATATCATACAAATAGAATATAGCCTCCCCTTTGCTTGTCAATTCAATATTAACAATTGCTTTTGATGGTATTGGATAAACTTTTGCGACACTGGTTTCAGACGTTTCCTTTTTCATACCAACAAGAAAAATATCCTGATATAGCACTTTAGAAACATTATTAAATTTTCCGTCTTCAAGTTCTGTTTCAATTGTCATAAGAAGAGCACTATCGGCATTATATGTATGATGTTGTCTTGTCCACGAACTCAGTTCCCATAAGGAATCTACCAAGTCATATACAAAATAGTCTGTTTCATTATTCTGTTCATCATAATTTATCTTGCGTGCACCATTCATTTCAGGACTATTTGATATAGGATAAAATATTTGAAATGAATCTATTTGCGTCTTTTCACTAAACAAGCCATCCCATTTATTAAATCGGATATTATTTTTAGTCATCACGGTTTGGTATCCAGTGCTGTCATCCGACCACCAATCATAAAACTCTTCAGTTAATATACCATCAACATTGTAGATATACCTGTATCTGCCACTAGGCTTGTTTGTATTGAGTGTCTTATAG
>CAYSBE010000108.1:0-7980 GCA_964429245.1 uncultured Bifidobacteriaceae bacterium
ATATTGAAATTGAAGACAATGGAATTGGAATTGAGGGGAAATATTTAGAGAAAATATTTGATATCTTCTATAGGGCTAATGCAAGCGAAAGCGGAAGTGGAATTGGTTTATACAACGTGAAGGATGCAGTTACCAAACTAGGTGGTGAAATACACGTGAGAAGTGTCGAATTGAAAGGAACTGTATTTAATGTTATCTTGCCAAGTAAGATGTAAAGAATAAAATTGGATACTCATAAAGAAATTATATTAATTGATGACAGTAAAATAGACCTACTCATAATTGAGCGTTTATTAAAGACTCATGTGCCCAATTCAGTAATTTCTAAGTTCGATCGCCCTGATATTGCAATAAAGTTCCTCAAAGATTTCAAAGCCCAAAAAGATGTATACTTGTTTTTGGACATTAATATGCCCATGTTTAATGGTTTCGATATTCTTGATTTTTTAAATGAAAAATTGGAAGAAGAAAAAAATAATTATAAAGTATATATTATAACCTCCTCCCAAAATTCAACAGATATAGCAAGATCCAAAGGTTATCCTATAGTTTTAGGAGTGATTAATAAGCCAATAAATCTTCAGATTTTATTAGGTTTGCATTTGTAGAACCACAATATAATAATATTAGATGAAAAAGACGTTGATTTATGCATCAGTTGGATTTGGCATTGTGATTGCTTTTTTAATTCTTACACCATTTTTTTTCAAGGATAGGATTTTTAATGAGGTTAAAAAAAGTGCAAATAATAATTTAAATGCCATTGTAAATTTTGATAATGATATAGGTTTAAGTCTGTTCAAAAATTTCCCAAATTTTACACTTACCATAAATAAAATATCCATTGCAGGAGTAGATGATTTTAAAGGAGATACCCTTTTATCAATAAACTCATTTCAGGCATCCTTAGATTTGATGACAATCATAAAAGGTCAACAAATTAAAGTAAATAAGATTGTATTAGACAAACCAATTGTTTATGCGCATGTATTAAAAAATGGTATTGCCAATTGGGATATTATTAAAGTTGATTCCGTACCTCAAGATGAAAACATTGCGGATACATCAACATCTAATTTTTCTCTCAAACTTGAAAGTTTTGAAATTGTAAACGCTAATATCATTTACAAAGATGAACAGAGTGACATGAGTGCATCGATTATTGATTTTTCTCATACCTTGAAAGGACAGTTTAATAATGCTGAGTATGCATTCAAAATGAAAAATTCAATTGAAAGTTTGAGCATCAAAATGGGCGGGATCAAGTATATCAATAATGTAAATACAAAATTTGATGCAGAGATTAATGCCAATATGGATGATATGAAATTCACTTTCGAAAAAAACGAATTACACCTTAATGCACTTATGCTAGCTTTTAATGGTTGGTTCCAGATGAAAGATGACGACATGATAATGGATATAAAATACAATACATCATCTTCAGAATTCAAGCATTTTATTTCCCTAATTCCTGCTATTTATGCAAAAGATTTTGAATCGGTAAAATCTTCTGGAAAACTTGCCCTGAGCGGCTTTTTTAAAGGTATATATAATAGCAAATCATACCCGCTGTTTGATTTTACTGTAAATGTTGACAATGGAAATTTCCAATATCCAGGTATGCCGGTTGCTGTTTCAAACGTGAATATTGATTTTAAAGCTTTCAATCTAACTTCAGATATTGAACATACAAAAGTAGATTTGAGTAAGTTTACAATGCAATTAGGGAAAGATGTTTTTTCAGCAAAATTCTTTGCTGAGAATCTTTTCAAAGACCCATTGATAGATTTAATGGCAAATGGTCGTGTTGATTTAGAAAATATAATGAAACTCTTGCCTCCCGATGAAACATTTGCAGTGTCGGGAATTGTAGCTATGGATTTGCTTGCAAAAGGTAATCTTTCAACCATTGAAAAACAGCAGTATCAGAATTTCAATGCTTCCGGTAATGTATCTGTAGATAACTTAAAATACAGTTCTAAAGATATGCCTAAGCCATTCTATCTAAACAAACTGTTGCTTAATTTTTCTACACAAAAAGTATTAATGCCGGTATGTGATGTAAAAATAGGCAACTCAGATTTTGCAATGAATGGCGAGTTGTTAAACTTTTTTGCATACATCTTATCTGATGGAACTATAAAAGGTAATTTAAATATCAAATCGAATAAAATCGATGCAAATGAATTTCTTGCTGAAAACACAAACACCAGTAATGCCGAAATTGCAGATGATACTTCTGTGTTGGAGTCACCACTTATTCCTTCAAATATTGACTTTACGTTAAATGGAATTGTCTCACAGCTTATCTACACCAATATGGATATCACTAATTTTATTGGTCAAATTAAAGTTGCTGAAAGCCGCTTAGTGTTTAATAACATCCAATTGCAAACACTTGGCGCATCTATTAATATGAAAGGATATTATGAGACGGTCAATTCAGCATCTCCCTCGATGAATATTGACTTTGGTATTAAAAATATGGATATACAAAAGGCATTCTCCACTTTCAATACCATTCAAAAGCTAGCACCAATCGCTGAGAATATGTCGGGTGCTTTCTCTTCAGCTTTTACGATGAGAACCAATTTAGATAAGTATTTAAATCCTGATTTAAACACACTTTATGCAACTGGAGTTGTCAATATTCCCAATGCAGAGATTAAAAATGTTAAGTTATTCAATAAAGCTGCCGATATATTAAACTATGACGCAATTCGCCAACCATCATTAAAAAATGTGAATATTGAATTTACAGTACAAGATGGAAGAATTGATACCAAACCATTTGATGTCACTGTATCGGGACAAAAACTTACTGTAAGCGGCAGCACAGGTTTAGACCAAACAATAAACTATAAAGGCAAAACAATAGTGCCAAAGAGTGCTTTAGGTGCGGCCAATACTGCCGCAAATAGTGCAGTGGCTAAACTCAATCAAGCAGCCGGAAGCAACGTGAAATTATCTGAAACTATTCCGGTTAATTTAATGATAACTGGCACATTTGCAGACCCCCAAATTGACACCGATTTATCAAATATTGCAAAGCAAGAATCAGAAAACGTTAAAAAGCAATTATTGGATGAAGCGAATAGGAAAAAAGCTGAATTGGAGTCTCAAGCAAAAGCAGAGTTAGAAAAACAAAAGGCTGATCTTGAAAGACAAAAGAAAGAAGCTGAGGCAAAGGCAAAAGCTGAATACGATAAGCAAAAAGCAGAAGCTGAAGCCAAAGCAAAAGCTGAAGCCGAAAAAGCAAAAAAACAAGCCGAAGCGGAGAAAGAAAGACTGAAGAAACAGGCAGAAGAAGAAGCTAAGAAAAAATTAAAAGGGGTATTTAAATAACAGGAGGATATTTTTGGCACGATTTTTATTTTGTAAATCCTAAATTAATAAATTATATGAAAATGAAATCATTTGTACTTGCTTTTGTTATAGCAACACTATTTACGTCATGCGCAGAAAGGAAAGTAGAGAGGATAGACCCATCAACTCAAACTGATTTGAGTGGAAGATGGAATGATACTGATTCTCGTTTGGTTGCGGAAGAAATGATTAAAGACGTATTAGACAAGCCTTGGAGACCCCAGTTTATGGGTAAATATGACAGAAAACCCGTTGTTATTGTTGGTTCAGTTAGGAATAAATCAACTGAGCATATTGAATCATCAGTATTTATTAAAGATATTGAAAAAGCATTTGTCAATTCAGGTCTTGTTAGTGTTGTTCAGTCAGGTAAAGATAGAGATGAACTTAGAGATGAACGAAGTGAACAACAGGTTTTCGCTTCAGAAGAAACACGTAAAAAATGGGGTAAGGAAAAAGGAGCAGATTTTATGATGAATGGGATTATTAATTCAATAGTAGACCAATATAAAAATAAGAAAACCATAACCTACCAGGTCAATCTTGAGCTTACAGACTTGGAAACCAATGAAAAAGTATGGATTGGTGAAAAAGAAATCAAGAAATTTATTAAAAACTAATCACCTGCTTTAGAATATTGAAATTCATATTTCCATGAAAAAATGGATAATATTTACTATTGCCCAACTGCTATTCTCTGCGTGCGCAACATATTATCAAAAGCAATATGATTTCATGCAAGCCATATACAATGGAAATTATAAAGCAGCAGATAAAATACTACTTGAAAAAAATGTAAAGAATAAGGATAAACTACTTTTTTATTTAAACAAAGGCTCTTTACATTGGATGATGAATGAGCCTGAGATTAGCAACCAATATTTTCAGCAAGCAGATTATTATGTAGAGGATTATAGAAAAAACTACGCGGCCCAGGCAGCAAGTTATTTGTACAATCCTACAATCATTCCTTATGGTGGCGAATCATTCGAACAGTTAATGATTCATTACTATACAGCACTCAATTATGCCTATATTGGAGATTATGAAAAAGCACTGATTGAAACAAAAAGAATGTTATTAAAACATCAAAAAATTAATGACTTCAACAAAGGCCAAAATAAATACAATAAAGATGCTTTTGTAAATGTTTTACTTGGCATAGTTTATGAAGCTACACATGATTATAACAATGCGTTCATAGCTTTTCGAAATGCCTACAGTATTTATGAAGAAGACTACAAAAGTATGTTTAATATTCATACTCCAAATCAACTTAAACAAGATCTAATAAGAACAGCTCACTTATCCGGATTTATTGATGAGCGTGATTATTATGAACGTCTATTTAGTATGAAATTTACAGCAGACAAGGATAGCTCACAACCTATCTATTTCTTTTGGAATAATGGGTTAGGTCCTGTAAAAGATGAGATAAGCATAAATTTTACAGTTGTTGGTGGAGCAGGAGGCACTTATTATTTAGTTAATAATGAATATTCTCTAAGGATTCCATATAATGTTACTAGTGATGATGATAAAAATAACATGAATACATTAAAGATTGTAAGAATTGCTTTTCCAAAATATGTTTCTAGAAATACCGTATATAAATCTGCTCAAGTTGTATTGGAAGATTCTACAACATATCAGTTAGATCTTTGTCAACCAATTGATGCAATTGCTTATAGGTCTCTGCAAGACCGGTTTTTATTGGAAATTACAAATGCAGTTGTTAGAATGACTGCTAAAAGATTGGCACAAATGGCTGCTGCGAGTAAAAGTGAAGGCGCAGGTATTGCTCTAGAAATAATTAATGCAGCTACTGAAAAAGCAGATACAAGAAATTGGCAACTTTTACCACATGATATTTATTACACGAGAATATTAGTGTCAGATAGCTCAAATAAAGTATATTTAAACCTATCCAATCAATTAGGTATTCAAAGCAAACAGGTTTTTATTTTCGATAAAAATAAAAAGGGGATCAAAATGATGCATTACCAATCTCCCCAATTTGTAGGATACAATTCTAATTAATTGTACCGGTTTCCTACCCAAATAAATCGCTTGGCTATAAACTCACTATTAGTTAATGAGGCATTTCCTGCAGCATTGCCTCCTGTCACATGAAAATCACTAAATGCAGCATGAGAGTTAATAAATGCAGCACCGGTAAAGTTAAAAGACACAGGAGCAAATACCTCATTCATTGCATCTTCAATATTCTGTTGGATGGATAAATCAGTGGTGTAAGCAGAACATGTAAGTGCACCTTTTTCTTTAACTAATTTCTTTGCAATTTCAATTGACTGAGTTGTATCGTTAGTTTTTATTATAAATAATATAGGGCCAAAACATTCCTTATTATAAACATCATAATCTTCCGCGTCTATACCTATAACAACTGGACTGAGTGTTCTTGCATCTGTAAATTCTTCGTTTTTTATTGGGTGGCTGGCTAACAGTATTTTATTTCTGTCATTATGTAAATCTTTTATTCTTCTTAATGTGGCATCTGTTTGTATAGCACCTAAAGTAGCAGGTCCTGCTTTAGGGTTATCTGTTAATTCTTGTATTGCTAAAAGAATAGCAGAAACTGTTTCATCAAAGGTTAGATTAACTTCGTTTGATTTAATACCCACAGAAGGAATAAAGATATTTTGAGGTGCAGTACACATTTGTCCTGAATAAAGACATGCAGAGAACGCGATATTTTGAGCAACAGCTTTAATATCACTTACACTATCAATAATAATAGAGTTAACACCTGCCTTCTCTGTAAATACAGTTTTTTCTTGAAGGCTTTCTACATAACTGCCAAATTCCGAACCTCCCGTAAAATCTATAATTTTTATACTTTCATTCTCAGCAAGCAATTTAGTTATTGGTGATTCAAGCGTATCCACCGCTAATTGCACAACGTGAACATCCAAATTATTCTCATTTAGTATCTTTTGCATTTCCGCAATCACAATTGCAATTGGAAGTATAGCTTTAGGATGTGGTTTAACTATGCAAGAGTTACCAGTAATTAAATTTGCAAATAGTGCTGGTACGGTATTCCATACAGGGAAGGTTGAACATCCAATTGCTAAACCAATACCTTTTGGAATCGCTTTCCATTTTTTATGAATTTTCAGGTCAAATTTACCCAACGGTTTTATCCAATCCGTTTCGTGTTTAAAACGATTTATTTCTAAATAGCCCATTATGGCAGCTTCTAAAGCACGATCATTCGAATGAGGTCCCGATGCTTGAAATGACATCATGAATGATTGACCAGTTGAATGCATAGTTGCATAGGCAATGTCGAAAAACCTGTTCTTAATCTTTTCCAACATTTCTACTAGAATACCAATACGAAAGTCAGAGTCAGTGTTTGACCAATTGCTCATTGCAATTTTTGATAAATCAATCAACTTTGTTAGATCAGGTTTAGGATACTTAATCCCTATTCCGGTTTGTAAATATGGTGAAACTTCAGTTCCAATCCATTCTGCTGTAGTGTTTGTTTGAAGTAGTTCGTTAAAGTTATTATTCATAAGCATTGGAATGAAACGCTTAGCTTCATTTGCCAAATCTTCACTATATACTTTAGGATTCTCCGGATACGGGGTATAGTATCCTCTGTCATGAATTGCATTTATAGCATCATTTATGATTTGATCGTGTTTTTTTCTTAAGTTCATATTATTGTATTATGACAATCGCAAATTAATAGAATTCATAGTTACATTGCATATGTCTATCATTTATATTTGTGACTATTGTTTAAGCAGATGTATTATTTAAAGTATTGAATTCCTGTTTATTAAGACGTGTTCTGGAGTTTATATTAAAATTAGATTATTTTCATTTGTAAAATAATGAACTGAAAAACAGATATCTAGTTAAATATTTACAAATAACTTTTGAGATATCATTTACCTCACTACTTTTGCAACCCCATTAGCGAAAGCAACTAATAGCAAATGGTAAATTATTTAAAAATAAAGTTGCATTGATAATATCAAATATATTACCTTTGCATCCCATTTTAAATTACAGTTCTTTAGCAAATACAAGAGGCCAAAATATTATTTTAAAATAATACTTGACAATTTAAAATTAACTCTTACCTTTGCATCCCCTTAACAAAAGGGAAAATACGAAATCTAACGCGAAAGCGAATATATAGATTAAGTTCTTTGAAGTTTTGAAATAGCAGACACTAATTATCATTTAAACTTTGATTTATAGTTTCAAATCTTTGTGTCCAGACAATTAAATTTCTTTTACTATGAAGAGTTTGATCCTGGCTCAGGATGAACGCTAGCGGCAGGCATAATACATGCAAGTTGAACGGGATAAGTTGTAGCAATACGGCTTTGAGAGTAGCGCACGGGTGCGTAACACGTATGGAATCTGCCCCTATCTGTGGAATAGCCCCTCGAAAGAGGGATTAATACCACATAACATAATAAGTAGGCATCTATTTGTTATCAAAGCTCAGGCGGATAGGGATGACCATGCGGCTGATTAGCTAGTTGGTGAGGTAATGGCTCACCAAGGCTACGATCAGTAGGGGGTCTGAGAGGATGTCCCCCCACACTGGTACTGAGACACGGA
>CAYSBE010000109.1:0-7974 GCA_964429245.1 uncultured Bifidobacteriaceae bacterium
TAGCAGCAAAAAATCAAATCCGCTTATAATTTTTATACTCAAACGGCCTCCAGCCGGTCACACGTTCAATCAGGCTCAGCATGCGGTTTTTGAGGTGTAAGGGTCTTTTGCTTTTGTCCCATGCAAATTCCCAATGCATATTCTTTAAACGCTGTTGCATCACTGCGGGGTGCGAGCCTTTAAAAGGCTTCAACGCATCAATCAAAGTGTAATCATAGGCATCTGCTTCTGATACATTGTTTTTCATCCAACTATCATCATGCCACAATTTGTTAAACGTTTTTTGCTTGGCCTGTTGGTGTCTGGGATCTTTCACCCAGCCGTAATGATAAATGTAAGCGTCAATAGGTTTCACTGAAAGTTTGCGGTCATCAATGCGGAAACCCTGCGCATCTTTGTAGGAACGGATGGCTTTGTTGTTTCTGACAATGCGTATTTCGTGTCGGTACCACCTGCGTGAATCTCCCACAAAATCGTAACTGCCATAGAAGTGTAGGTAATTGAAAAGTAACCCTTCTACTTTCGGTTCATTCAAGTATATTGAACAAGCTTGTTTAATTGCATCAAGGTATTGCTCATGCACCAACTCATCGCCTTGCAGGTAAAAACACCAATCAGCCTCTGTGCTCACTTTATCAAGTGCTTTGTTGGTTTCAATGGCAAGTACTTTTCCGCCCTCACGCAAATGGTCGTCCCAAACGGTTTCAATAATTTTTATTTTGGGAGAGTTGATATTGCGAATCAGTTCAAGCGTCTCGTCATCCGATTTCCCTACGGCCACCACATATTCATCAACCAAAGGCAAAATGCTGTTTATCGACTCAACAATCGGATAATCGAACTTGATGGCATTGCGCACAAAGGTTACACCTGAAATGAATGGTTTTTTCAAAATCAATGTTATTATTTAGACTCGTTCCAAAAATAGTGTAATTTGCGCCACATTTTTGCATCAGTTGAAACTCTCAGAACTCACATATGGACAAAAAGCAACCGTTAGTCGGATTACGGATGATTACTTGGCTTTGAAACTTTTTGAAATGGGTTTGCTGCCTGGTGAGCATGTGGAATTAGAAAATGTAGCCCCTTTTGGCGACCCTATAGCCATAAGGGTGGGCGAATATAAAATGTGCCTGCGCTTGCAGGATGCAAACAAAATAGAAATAATTACCGAAAAAAGAGAAGCTCAGGCGTGAAACAAGAAATTTCAGTAGCGCTGGTAGGCAATCCCAACAGCGGAAAAACATCTTTATTTAATGCGCTTACCGGCCTCAATCAAAAGGTAAGCAATTTTCATGGCACAACAGTTGAGAAAAAAACAGGCTATTGCAAGCTTACTTCTGATGTAAATGCCCAAGTAATTGATTTACCCGGTACATACAGTTTGTATCCTAAATCGGCCGATGAGTTGGTTACCTACGAACTCTTGCGAAACAAATCCGAAACCGATTTTCCCGATATCGTCCTGTTTATTGCTGATGCTTCCAACCTCAAACGCAATCTTTTGCTGCTTACGCAGGTTGCTGATTTGGGCGTACCTGTTATTCTGGCCCTCAACATGACCGATATTGCAGCACGCAGGGGTATTTTTTACGAGTTAGATGTATTGGCAGATAAGTTGGGAATTCCGGTAGTATCCATCAATGCCCGTTCGCGCAAGGGATTGCACGAGGTAAAATCGCATTTGCTTGATAAGGCTCATTACCGCAAGGTGCAATATTTTTCACTTTCACATCTCAATCAGCAGATGTTGGAAGAATTGAGCGATATTACAGACAAGAAAAACCATTATGCTGCATTGCAATACGCAATCAATGTAGCACATACGCTCAATACCAAAGCCGAACAAATAAGGGAGTGTTTTAAACAATATGCGTTTGATACACGTGTCTTTCAGGAAAATGAAGTGCTTAACCGCTATCATATCATTGATGATGCAGTTCGTTCATCTCGCAGGCAACGAAGCAATGAAACTATTCGGTCTTTTTCGCAAAAACTTGATACCATTGTTACACATCGATTTTCGGGAATAGCCATTTTTCTGCTCCTGCTGTTTTTGGTTTTCCAAGCTATTTTTAGCTGGTCAACAGTTCCTATGGAATGGGTAGAATGGCTGTTTGCACAAGCTTCGGATGCAACGATGCGCACCTTACCTGATGGGGTGCTTCGCGACATGATTGTAAATGGCGTGCTTTCAGGTTTGAGCGGTGTTATGGTCTTTTTGCCCCAAATCATTATCTTATTTGCATTCATTGCCATACTCGAAGATGTGGGTTATATGGCCCGTGTGGGATTTATCATGGACCGCATCATGCGTCCGTTTGGGATGAACGGAAAATCCATTGTGCCTTTAATAAGCGGAATGGCTTGTGCCGTGCCGAGTATTATGGCTACACGGGGTATTGAAAACAAGCGTGAGCGCCTCATTACTATTTTGGTTGTTCCCTTGATGAGTTGCTCGGCCAGACTACCTGTGTATACATTGCTTATTGCTATGTTGGTTCCTGAAACAGCCAAATGGGGCCCGTTTAATTTGCATGGTGTGGTGCTTATGTTTATGTATTTGCTTGGATTTGGAGCCGCTTTGTTCAGTGCATTTTTGTTTAAAGCTTTTGTGAAACAACCTGAGCGAAATTATTTTATGATGGAATTGCCCGGATACAAATTGCCGGTTTGGAGCAATATCCTCATCACCATTTATGACAAAAGCAAAGCCTTTGTATGGGGTGCTGGAAAAATAATAGTAGCGGTATCGGTTGTGCTATGGGCATTGGCAAGTTTTGGTCCGCGTGATGATATGCGAGCCATTGAAGCAAAATATGAAACCCTTGCCATGCAAGACAATTTGCAGACAGAAACCCTTGAAACGGCAAAAGCTACAGAAAAACTTCAGGCTTCTTATGCAGGACAGTTTGGCAAATGGATTGAGCCGGTGATTAAACCAATTGGTTTTGATTGGAAAATTGGTATTGCGCTGCTAACATCACTTGCCGCGCGCGAAGTTTTTGTAGGCACCATGAGTACCATTTATAGTGTTGGCGGTGAGTTTGAAAACCTTGATGGTATCAGGCAAAAAATGCAAAGCGAGACCGATGAAAACGGAAACCCTATTTATACCATCGCCACTGTGATGTCGTTGCTTATTTTCTATGCTTTTGCCTTGCAATGCATGAGCACCGTATCGGTAGTGCACACTGAAACAAAAAGTATCAAATGGACATTAATTCAGTTTGGCTATCTTACCGCATTGGCCTATGTAAGCAGTTTGGTAGTATTTAATATATTTTCATAGTTTGCTGTTTTTCTGATATATAAGAAGCTATAAATATTTAAAATGTCTTTAATTCGTATGATTTCCAATAAATTTCCTTTGAAAATCGTTTTTTAATGTATATTTCTCGAAATTTGCACCCCTTTAACAAGTATTAATTATTCTTTTTCTATATGAGGCAACTAAAAATCTCGAAACAATTTACCAACCGCGAAAGTAAATCCCTTGACAAATACCTGAACGAAATCAGCAAAGTATCCATGATTGATGCGCAGGAAGAAGTGGAGTTGGCGCGTAGGATTCGCGAAGGCGACCAGGTAGCGTTGGAACGTTTGGTAAATGCCAACCTACGATTTGTGGTATCGGTATCAAAACAATATCAAAACCAAGGATTAACACTTGGCGACTTAATAAATGAAGGCAACTTAGGCTTAATCAAAGCAGCCAAACGTTTTGATGAAACCCGTGGATTTAAATTTATTTCTTATGCAGTATGGTGGATTCGCCAATCCATTCTTCAGGCATTGGCTGATCAGTCGCGTATTGTCCGTTTGCCATTGAATAAAGTAGGATCAATTGGTCGTATAGGCAGCACTGCTGCAAAATTAGAGCAACGCTTGGAGCGCGAACCTACGGTAGAAGAAATTGCAGTAGAAATGGATTTGCCTTTGCAAGAAGTTGAAAATGCATTGCGCTCAACAGGACGTCATTTGTCAATTGATGCTCCGCTTACCGAAGGTGAAGACAATACATTATTAGGAATTTTGGATAGCAATGATGAGCCCCGTCCCGATGTTCAGTTGATTAATGAATCATTGCAAAAAGAAATAAACCGTGTAATCTCTACATTAAGTGAAAAAGAACGTGATGTATTGCGTTTCTATTATGGATTAGATGGTGGACCGGCACACACATTGGAAGACATTAGCGAAAAAATTGGACTTACCCGTGAACGTGTTCGTCAGATAAAAGAGAAAGCCCTTAGAAGGCTGAGAAAATCTTCGAAAAGTAAAATACTAAAAGCTTATTTAGGTTAAGTTTTAAAACATCCGCACACAGCGGATGTTTTTATTTACATCAAATTCAACGGATGTAAAAAATATTGGTGAGAAACACATTGGCATCCTTATTTTTGGCACTTAAATGAAACTAGCGAATGAGTAATTTTAGTCCTCGCGGCATTAGTATATTACCACCAGTTGTAAAAAATATACTTATCATTAATGGGTTGATGTTTGTAGCCAATTTAGTGGCGATGTCGCGGTTTAATACAGACCTAAATGAAACGCTAGGTTTGTATTATCCGAAATCTACCTATTTCAAACCTTTTCAGTTTATTACCCATGTGTTTATGCATGGTTCATTCATGCATTTGTTTTTCAATATGTTTTCGCTGTGGATGTTTGGCTCCGTATTGGAAAACTATTGGGGCCCCAAACGATTTTTTATCTATTATTTTGTTACTGCATTTGGTGCTGCGCTTTTACACATTGGTGTGAATGCGATTGAAATTTACAAATTACAATCTGCAATAACGGCCTATGCTGCAAATCCAAATCTCAATGATTTTATTTTATTTATACAAGACCATAAGCAACTAATCAGCAATGCTTCAGCAGATGAGTTGAACCGATACTACAGCATTTGGCGCAACGAACCAGATAATGTAATGATTGCCCAACAGTCAGTTGAAGCGGTGCAATCCTTTGTGTTTGCAAAAATGAATATTCCGGTAGTGGGTGCTTCGGGTGCGGTATTTGGTTTGCTGTTGGCATTTGGTATGTTGTTTCCCAATGCACAACTGATGATGCTATTTTTACCTGTACCCATCAAAGCAAAATATTTTGTAATGATTTACGGAGCCATTGAACTGTTTCAAGGCATATCCAGTAACCCGGGGGATAACGTGGCACACTTTGCTCACTTGGGAGGCATGCTATTTGGGTTTATTTTGATAAAAATATGGAAGAAAGATGAATTTCATAACCGCATGTTTTAGCAAGTAAACAATGGGAATCATTGACGACATAAAATATAAATTCATAAACGAGCAGGATGCGGTAAAACGTATCATTATGTTGAATGTACTGGTTTTTGTTGTGTTGATGTTGCCCCATGTTGTGTTTTTTTTAGCACAAATTGATAGAAGCAGTTATCATTGGTTTTTAAACAAGCTTAAACTGCCTGCTTCTTTTGGTACATTGCTTATGCAACCCTGGTCAATACTTACCTACATGTTTTTGCATGATGGCATATTTCATATCCTGTTCAATATGCTTTGGTTGTTTTGGGTTGGGACTATTTTTCAAGAATACTTAGGCAATAGAAAAGTATACGAATGTTATTTTGCAGGTGGACTTATTGGTGGCCTGATATTTATGATTAGCTACAATGTATTTCCGGTATTTAGTCAGGTAACTCAGTCGGCACATGCAGTAGGGGCATCTGCAGGTGTGTTGGCTATTATTGTGGCAACCGCTACGCTGCTCCCCGACTACACCATCAGCCTCTTGTTTTTTGGCAACGTAAAGCTAAAATACATTGCATTGATAACCATATTACTTGATGTGTTGATGATACCGCAAAGTAATCCGGGTGGCCATATTGCACACTTAGGCGGTGCCGCTACAGGATTTCTGTATGTAAAATATATTTACAAATATGGAAGCATATTTCCCAATGGCATTACAAACTTGTTTGGCAATACATCTAAAATAAAAGTACACTCTCGTAATAGTGAACCAAACTCTGCTAAATTTACCCAACCAACACAAGAAGAAGTAGATCGTATTTTAGATAAGATTAGTAAGAACGGATATGATAGTTTAACCAAAAAAGAAAAAGAAATTCTATTTAAAGCAAGCAAAGATTAGCTATGTTCATTATCAATCGTATTGTTTTCTTTTTTAACTCGATTGCGATTTTTGCACTCCTCGTTTCTTATTCGGCACCATATATCAGTCCTGAGTTTTTGTGGTACCCTGCATTCTTGGGTTTGGCCTACCCTGCGTTGTTGGTTGTGAATGTGCTTTTCATTTTGTATTGGCTTGTTTTTTTCAATATGAAATTTTTGTTTTCGTTAGCAGCTATTGTTATCGGTTTCAATTATATCCCCAAATATGTTCAGTTGAATGACAAAAAAGCAAACGATAGCAAACCCGGAACCGAATTGCAAGTAGTTACATTTAATGCAAGGTATTTCGGACAACTCGATGAGTTTAATAGCCTAGAAACCGATTTATTTTTAGATAAACTGAGCAGATTAAATCCCGATATATTTTGTGCGCAAGAGTATCATGTACCGAACCTAGATGCTTCACAGAAACTGTTAGCAGAGGTGATGAAATATTTCAAAAATTATGAAAGCGCAAATGGGATGAAAAGAAATGAAGTTCTTAGAACCGAGAACGTCATCATCTATTCTAAACACCCAATTATTCAATCAGGATTAGTTGAGCGCGAAAACGGAAGCGGAAATTTTACCGTGTATGCAGATATTGTAAAAACAGGAGATACCGTTCGTGTGATAAATACACATTTACAGTCAATCGGTTTTGCCAATAGAGAATATAAAGCCATAAGGGCAATTATGGGAGACGAAGACTCCCTGTCATTTTCAGAATTAAGAAATGTAGGCAGTAAAATGAAGTATGCCTATATGCTACGTGCAAAACAAGTTGATGCCATCACTGATTTTATTTCTAAATCTCCTTACCCGGTAATTTTGTGTGGTGATTTTAACGATTCACCTGTTTCGTATGCCTATCGAAACTTAAAAGGAGAATTAAACGATGCATTTATGGAAGCTGCTTCCGGACTTGGTAGAACATATATTGGTAAAGCACCTTCATTGCGAATTGATTATATTCTGTACGATAAAAAATTACAGGCATATGATTACTATGCCAAGGGTTTTGATTTCAGCGACCATAAGATGGTAAGCTGTAAATTGAAAATTGTTCGTTAATCACTCAGTTGATTTTTAGGAAGGAATTAATAAATTGCTGTTTAAACTATCCGATTATGAATCCATTCGAGCAACATGCAGAAAAAGCAAAGCAATTGTTACTTCAGCAACTTACACATGAAGAGGTACGTCTGCAATTAATGAATGAAGGATTGGATGAGCAATCATTAAGTGATGTAATGGATGAGGCCATTAAAAAAGCAGCACGTAGTAAAGCACTAAACCGTGGGGTGAAAATGATAGGCGTTGGTGCATTGTTTTTGTTCTTGGGATTCTTTTGCACCATCTGTTTTAACGATACCGGATTCAATGAAAAAATTTCATTATATGGTTTTACCTCATTAGGAGGTGTCTTGTTAATTGGTGGAATGATTTTGGTTTTTGGTTAATTCTGATTGCCATTCTTGGTAACCTTTAATACATAACATACAATAAAAAACCATGAGTATGGCATATAGCCACAATCCTTGATTTGCATAGAGCCAGCAGCTTGCCGCATCTATTACAAACCAATAAATCCAGCTGCTGCGTATTTTTTTTACTTGCATAAATGTAGCAGCAAATCCAAATGTTGTCAATACCGAATCTGCAAAAGGGTATTGGGAATTGGTATATTTTTGTAACAACAATCCAACTGCAAAAGCAATTATTGAAAGCATCGAAAATGTGATTAAATGGAAGTTTAATTTCCATTCGTGGGTAATTGTATTATTTGCTTTTTGCTTATTCCAATGCC
>CAYSBE010000110.1:0-7966 GCA_964429245.1 uncultured Bifidobacteriaceae bacterium
GCAGAAATTAACGAACAGGCTCATTGAACCCGACTTATCGATTTTTTTTATTTTAGTCTATTACAGTTTTATTATTCTCTTATGAAAAATAAGTCCCTACTAAAATTAGCAGGGACTTATTTATTATATGCTAAATTAACTACACCCCGTCTGCGTACCGCAGTTCATGCATTTGTAGCAAGCACCACTGCGAATGGTAAGACTACCGCAGCTTGGGCAAGCCGGGCTGTCGCCCATGCTTTTTAGGTATGCTTGTGTTTGGTCTACTTGCATGCTGGCATCAGCAGTTGGTATGGTACTTACATTCACGCCTTCGGTTGGTTTCAAAAATCCGATAGGGGCAGGTTTTACCTCATTCAAAATCGGATTTACAGATAAAGCATCTTGTAAATTTTTTACCACCTCAGGTGCAATGCCATGTGACTTGTTTTTTGCCAATTGTGCACGTTGGTTTTCGGTTGGTGCCACTTGTATAAAATCTTCACGACCTAAGTATTCGAAACCAAGCATGCGGAACATGTAATCAATAATGGATGTTGCACTCTTGATATTTTCATGTCCGGTTACCATACCTGCCGGTTCAAAGCGGGTGAACGTAAATTTATCTACGTACTCTTCTAATGGCACTCCATACTGTAGTCCCAATGATACGGCAATAGAGAAGCAGTTCATCAATGAACGAAGCGTAGCACCTTCTTTGTGCAAGTCAACAAATATTTCTCCTAATGTTCCGTCTTCATATTCACCGGTGCGCACAAAAATAGTTTGTCCGCCAACAGTTGCTTTTTGGGTAAATCCGCTGCGTTTTCCCGGAAGGGTTTTGCGTGCAACCACACCCGCCAATTTGTTTTTAAATGCGGTATCGTGTGTTCTGTTCAAGATAGCAGTTGCGGCTTCTAAAACTTGTTCAGGAGTTAGTTCTCCAACAGGTTTATTAGCGTCAGCACCCAATACTTCTTCTACAGCTATTTGCACATCATCTTCATCTTTTACGTCTGATTTGTTGCTCAATGGCTGCGATAGTTTACAACCGTCACGGTACAATGCATTGGCTTTTAAGCCAAGGCTCCAGCTGGTGTAGTAGCAATCTTTGATATCATCAACACTGGCTTCATTTGGCAGGTTGATGGTTTTAGAAATTGCACCAGAAAGGAATGGTTGTGCAGCTGCCATCATGCGGATATGACCTGAGGCAGCAATATAACGCTCTCCTTTGGTTCCGCATTTATTGGCACAATCGAATATGGCTAAATGCTCATCTTTCAAGTAAGGCGCACCTTCTACGGTCATCGTTCCGCACACGTAGTCATTGGCTTCTTCTATTTCTTTTTTGGTAAAGCCTAGTTTGCGTAACAGGTTGAAGTTGTAATTTCCGTATTCTTCGGCAGTGAAACCTAAACGTTGAAGGCAATCATCACCTAATGTCCACGAGTTGAACGCAAATCCGATTTCAAAGCTTCCGCTTACTGCTTTTTCTACTTTTTCAATTTCTTCGTCAGTAAAGCCACGGAATTTTAATGTTTCCGGATTGATGTATGGCGCACCTTTAAATGTAGCGTGACCTGTTGCATGTTTGATGATTTCATCAATTTCGGTTGGGGTATAACCTAAGTTTTTCAATGCAGCCGGTACCGACTGGTTGATGATTTTGAAGTATCCGCCACCCGATAATTTTTTGAATTTCACCAAGGCAAAATCAGGTTCAATACCTGTAGTATCGCAATCCATTACCAAGCCGATGGTTCCGGTTGGGGCAATTACGGTTGTTTGCGCATTGCGGTATCCAAATTTTTCACCCATTTGCACAGCCATATCCCATGAAGTACAAGCAGACTTCAAGAGGTAGTCAGGGCAATATTTAGGGTCAATACCTACCGGCTTAATAGAAAGACCTTCATAAGTATCATGCGAGGCATTGTAAGCAGCATAACGGTGGTTGCGCATTACGCGTAGCATATGTTCTTTGTTTTCTTCGTATTTGGCAAATGCACCGAGCGATTCAGCCATTTCTGCCGAAGTGCGGTAAGCTGTTCCGGTGAGGATAGCGGTGATGGCACCACAAATAGCAAATGCTTTTGGCGAATCGTAAGGAATACCCGATACCATCAATGCAGTGCCTAAGTTTGCATAGCCTAATCCCAATGTGCGGTATTCGTAAGAAAGTTGAGCCACTTCTTTAGATGGGAACTGCGCCATCAAAACAGATATTTCAAGCACGATGGTCCACAAGCGCGATGCATGTTCAATGGCTTTTACATCAAACACACAGGTTTCTTCGTTAAAGAATTTCATGAGGTTGAGGGAAGCAAGGTTGCATGCTGTATTGTCTAAGAACATATACTCAGAGCAAGGATTGGATGCATTGATGCGACCACCTTCAGGGCAAGTGTGCCACTCATTGATAGTGGTATCATATTGCACACCTGGGTCGGCACAAGCCCAAGCAGCGTCAGCAATCATGTCCCAAATTTCTTTTGATGGGATAGATTTCATGACATTACCTTTTGCACGGCCAATCAATTCCCAATCTTTTCCTTCTTCTAATGCTTTGAAAAATGTATTTGGAATGCGCACCGAGTTATTAGAGTTTTGACCAGAAACGGTTGCATACGCTTCACCTTCGTAATCGCTAGCATACCCTGCAGCAATAAGTGCAGCTACTTTTTTCTCTTCGTTCTTCTTCCAGTTGATAAAGTCAATTGCCTCAGGGTGATCTAAGTCAAGGCAAACCATTTTTGCAGCGCGTCTTGTGGTTCCGCCCGATTTGATAGCACCTGCTGAGCGGTCACCTATTTTTAGGAAACTCATTAGCCCTGATGAAGTACCACCTCCTGAAAGTTTTTCGCCAGCTCCACGAATGCGTGAGAAGTTGGTTCCAACGCCTGAGCCATATTTGAAAATACGTGCTTCACGTACCCAAAGGTCCATGATGCCGCCTTCGTTTACCAAATCATCATCTACAGAAAGGATAAAACATGCATGAGGTTGCGGGCGCTCGTATGCAGAAGTAGATTTTTCTAATTTACCAGAAATCGGATCTATATAGTAATGACCTTGCGGTTTTCCTTTAATGCCATAAGCAGTAGCCAAGCCGGTATTGAACCATTGCGGAGAGTTGGGAGCAGCATATTGACCAACAATCATAAATACCATTTCTTCATAAAAACGCTGAGCATCGTCTTTTGAATGAAAGTAATTGTACTGTTCGCCCCATTGTCTCCAGCAGTCGGCCATACGGTGTGCAACTTGTTTGATTGAGGTTTCGCTACCATCCGAACCATCGGGTTGTGGCACACCTGCTTTGCGGAAATATTTTTGTGCCAATACATCGGTGGCAACTTGGCTCCATTGTTTTGGAACCTCCACGTTGTTCATCTCGAATACTTTTGTTCCATTCGGATTTTTGATAACCGAAGTACGATAGTCGTATTCAAACTGATCGTAAGGGCTCACGCCTTCGCGTGTAAAAAAGCGATCGATCCGTAGACCTTTGCTTGCTGATTTTGGTGTTTTACTGCTCATTTTTAAAAGGCTTATTTTGTATTATTATATTGTAAATTTATTATCTCTTTTTTTAGGGGAGTTTTCATCCAAAATTCCACTAACTGAACGCACCAATCAATTTTGATTTTCCACACGTTTACGAAGTCCACATCACATAAGCCCGATTTAGTTGGAACTTTAGGTGTGTATAACATGATTTATTCACAAAAAGTCTTTTATTTGCGTAGGGTTTCCTTCTGAGATTATGCATATCAAAATCAGTAGGTTGTCCTTTTTAAGATACATATCAACGTGAAACAACCAACATATAGCGTCCTAAGGGAAAGTACAGAAGCAGGTAGCAAAAAGCTGGCTGTGCTAATAGATCCTGATAGCATATCAAATGAAGTAGACTTGGTATCGTTATGTGCGTTGTCAAATGAGCAAGGTGCCGATATGATTTTGGTGGGAGGGAGCTTAATTACCAATGGTTATTTCGAGCGTTGTGTAAAGGTGATAAAGGCCAATACCAAATTGCCTGTACTGCTTTTTCCGGGAAGTATCATGCAAATAAGCCATGAAGCAGACGCGATTTTATTTTTGTCCCTTATATCAGGTCGCAATCCAGAGTTGCTAATTGGAAAGCATGTGTTGGCCGCTCCACAATTAAAGCAAAGTGGAATAGAAGTTATTCCGACAGGATACATGCTTATTGATGGAGGTAGAATCACATCGGTAAGTTATATGAGTGGTACCACTCCGCTACCCGCTGATAAACCCTCTATTGCAGCGACTACCGCACTGGCTGGTGAAATGCTTGGTTTAAAACTTATTTATATGGATGCGGGAAGCGGTGCTCAACATCCAGTTCCTGCTACTGTTATTCAAGCAGTGCGTAGCCAAGTGAAGTCTCCCATCTTTGTGGGTGGAGGCATATGCACGCCAGAGCAAGCAATTAGCGCTTGTGAGGCTGGAGCGGATGTGATAGTGGTAGGGAATGCTTTTGAGAAAGACCCTCAACTTGTGAGTCATTTGGCCAAAGTCATTCATGCCTTTGGAGTCAATGCTTCTCAGCAGCATTAACAGTATACAGTATTGAATTGCTTACTATTTTTAAAGTAAGGTGGCTAAACCATCTAAATAAAAAGGGCGGATTACAAAGCAATCCGCCCTTTTTATTTTAAGAGGTAGGAGGTTATTTCTTACTCCATTGATCTGCCCAGTTTTTCATTTTTTCATATCCATCTTGCCATTGCTTATTCCATTCCTGCATTTGACTCGTCATTATTTTTTGTCCTTCTTGCATTATGTTTTGCATCTCATTCATTTTGGTATTCAGTTCGGCTTTCAATTCTTCTACATTGTCTTTGGCATCCATTTTTCCTAATGCAAATTGTAGTTTCAAAATTTCCAATCCGGTTTTAAATGCTGTAGCGTTATGGTCATACAATTCCATAGCTTGCTCAAAGCCCTTATTGTAAGCTTCTTTCCCTTCTTGCTTCAATGATTCCATTGCGTGTTCAATTTTTTTCTTTTGCTCATGAAATGCATCCATGCCATCGGCTTTGCCAAGAGCTAATTGCACTTGCAATTCTTCCATGCGCGCTTTCAGTTTGGTTAGCTGTTCCTCTGTTAAGTCGGTTGCTTTTTCTGTGTTTGCTTTTAAAGTTGTGATTGCATCACGAAGGTGGCTTTTTTGTTTTTCAAAAGCTTCAACTGCATCCATTTTGCCGCTGGCAAATTGTGTACGCATGTCTTCGAATTGTTTTTGCCAGTCAGCCATTTTGGCTTTCATCTGCTCAAGATAATTTGTTTCCATATGATTGTTGATTAAGGGTAATTTGATTTAATGTATGTAAAGTTAATACTTTTTGCTTCGGAAGATGGATATAATTAGAATTAATGCATATACACCTGAGAAAATGATACCCACTAGCCCTATAGCCGGCACGCCTCCCCATTTAGGCGGCAAGCCTGATAACACAACTAAAGAAGACCCAATTATCATTGATGCAAGAATGATGGCGGCAGCCAATCGGTTTGATACCACATCAAGCATATGAAGCAACGGATTGAGTCCACTGATTTCAATTTTTACTTTGCCTTCTTTCAGCTTATCAATTATTCCTTTTATATCTCCCGGTATGACACGTAAATAATCCCAAATGTCTACAATGAATTCAAGTGTATGCTTTAAAATTTGTTGTGGCTCAAGATTTTCTTGGTATAGAAGCAATGCATTTTTTCTTATACGTTCAAGTGTATTGAACGAAGGATCTAATAACCTGCTTACACCATCCAGAATAACCATGGTACGAAGCAACAGAAAAAAATCATTTGGGAAGTTAAGTTTGTGTTTATAAATGATTTCCTGCAGGCGGTCTACAACTTCCGACATGTTTCGTTCATCTATGGTATGGGGAGGAAACTCGTCTATCAGTACAGATAAATCGTATTCAAGTTCTTCTTTATTGCCAATATTTTTACGCTGTGTTAATTTTTCAATGGAGTTTACCAGGTCTCTGAAATTACCCCTAGTTAAGGCAACGATAAAATCACGAAATGCATGTTTATCATTTCGGTTTAATGTTCCCACCATCCCGAAATCAATCAAGCATATCCGATTGTCTTTGAGCAACAACACATTTCCCGGATGCGGGTCGGCATGAAATAAGCCGTGTTTAAAAATTTGTGTAAAATACAAATGCAGTCCATTGGCAGCAAGTTCGGTGAGGTCTGCGCCTTGCTCTTTTAACTTGGCTATGTTATTTATCTTTATTCCGTCAATATACTCCATACAAAGTACGCGTCTGGTGCTGTATCGTGTGTACACTTTGGGAATATACACTCCCGGATCATTCTCAAACATGAAACGGAACTTGATGATATTATTGGCCTCCAGCAAAAAGTTCAATTCGCGCATCATGGATCTTCGCAAGGATTTTACCAATGCTACCGGCTCATATCGGGAAAATTGAGGAAAATTATTTTCGGCTATTTCTGCCAAATCTGTTAAAATCTGGAGGTCAATTTCAATGATGTCTGCAATATCCGGACGTTGTACTTTGAGCACTACATCTTCGCCAGTATGTAAGCGAGCTTTGTGCACTTGAGCTATGGATGCGGAAGCAAGCGGTTTTTCATCAAATGAGGCAAAAATTTCTGAAATATTTCCACCAAGGTCTTTTTCTACCATTGCTTTTAGCTCGTGGTATTCAAATCCCGGAACCGAATCTTGCAATTTCTCAAGCTGTTCAATAAGTTCTTGAGGAAGTAGGTCGGCACGGTTGCTCAATATCTGTCCAAACTTCACAAAAGTGGGCCCTAAATCTTCTATCGCCATCCGAATACGCTCATAACGGGTGAAGGTTTGCTTTGATAATTCTCCCTTCAGTTTTTTATGTGCCGTGAAATTGGGTAACACTTTTCTAATAGCTGAATCACCTGTCAAATCATCAAGCCCATATCCGATAAGAACTTTTAGTACATGGCGGTATCTTCTTAGGTGCTTAAAATTCATGCGTTCTTCATTTCGTTTAGTTGTGCCTCCAACTGCGCAATTCTGGATTTAAGGTCCTCGAGGTCTTTCCGACTTGGTATTTGCAGCTCCAAGAGCATGTCATTGAATTTTGCGAGCAATTCGTCTTTAAGCTCATTACCTGCACCTTTTCCTGTATTGAAAATTTCATCAATGATTCTTCGGCCTTCTTCTTCACTGAGTTTGCCTTCTATACTCATCTTGTCAAGCAGGTTGCGTGCTTTTTCACTGGTTGATGCAAGCCCAATGGCCATGTATAGAAAACTTTTTAGCTTATCTTCCATCATGGTGTAATATTCACCTTAAAAATTGAATTATAAAATGATAAAAATCAGTTTGGTATAAATGCAGGATAAAAACGTTTCGCATCCATCACGGGTAACTCTTTAGGAACGGTTCTGAACTTCACTACATATAATGTTGTATTTTCAAAATCCTGATCAAATTGATAGATGGTATCAAAAGTAACACCGGCTAGGGTTCCGGGCCAATAGATAAAGTAGGAGTTTGTATCGGGCTGTTTATAGGTGAGTATTTCATTTCGTTCCCTTTCAATATAATAATAATGATAATGCTCAGAACTCGATCCCGGATAGGTTAAGTATAAAGGTTTTCCTTTTGTCATTTCAGCAATGTGAATGGCTTCATTTTTGTTTTTATCATTATTGCCTGTAGCCACCCGGTGCGGGATAATATACCAATTGAAAAATAGGCGTGTAATAAGCATGAGTGATACAAGCAACCAAATATTTTTTTCAGCAAATTTTATAGCGCAATAAAGGTTAACCAACAGCAACAACATGCAAATGATAAATGGATAATTCCACAGCATCCAATCCATTTTTATGATAATGATGGGTAATGCAGCAATCAGGATGATATTGATGCTTCTAACAAACCATTGAAACCATTTTTTTTCGGCTGTTTCAAAATAGGCAAATGACA
>CAYSBE010000111.1:0-7814 GCA_964429245.1 uncultured Bifidobacteriaceae bacterium
GGCTTTACCCACTGATCAAATTGCTCATTGGTAAGCAAGCCAAGTTCGATAGCAGCTTCACGCAACGTCTTGTTTTCTTTATGTGCCTTCTTGGCAATTTTTGCTGCATTTTCATAGCCAATATGTGGGTTAAGAGCAGTTACAAGCATCAATGAGTTTTCAAGGTGACGCTTGATGATATCATGATTAGGCTCTATACCTGCTGCACATTTATCATTAAATGAGATACATGCATCACCAATCAATCGAGCACTTTGCAATACATTGGCAGCAATCAGTGGTTTGAAAACGTTTAGTTCAAAGTGACCGTTTGTGCCACCAATTGATACGGCAACATCATTTCCGATAACCTGAGCAGCCACCATTGTCATGGCTTCAGGTTGTGTAGGATTTACTTTGCCCGGCATGATAGATGAGCCAGGTTCATTATCAGGTATGATGATTTCGCCAATACCACTTCGTGGCCCGGATGACAACATGCGGATATCATTGGCAATCTTCATTAAGCTAACAGCCACACGTTTTAGTGCGCCACTCATTTCCACCATCGCATCATGCGCAGCCAATGCTTCAAATTTATTTGGTGCAGTTACAAATGGAAGTTTGGTAAACTCAGCAATTTTTTTGGCTACCAATACGTCATAACCTTTCGGAGCATTTAGTCCGGTACCAACTGCTGTTCCACCAAGTGCCAACTCGCGAATCATTTCCAAAGCAAGGTTCAATGCTCGCAATCCATTGTCCAATTGTTGCACATAGCCGCTAAACTCCTGACCAAGTGTTAAAGGTGTGGCATCCATAAAATGTGTGCGACCTGTTTTTACGATCTGTTTATAAGCTTCAGCTTTTTTGGCAAGCGTATCGCGCAAGGTTTTGATACCCGGTATGGTTGTTTCGCTTACCATTTTGTAAGTAGCAATATGCATTGCCGTTGGGTAAGTATCATTTGATGATTGTGATTTGTTTACATCATCATTTGGGTGAAGCACTTTTTGTTCGTCAGCAAGTTTTCCTCCACTCAATACATGTGCACGGTAGGCCACTACCTCATTTACATTCATATTGCTTTGTGTACCACTGCCTGTTTGCCAGATGACTAGCGGAAATTCGTTATCCAATTTTCCTTCAAGAATTTCTTCGCATACACGGCTTATCATATCACATTTCTCTTTTGACAAAACTCCTAAATCCATATTGGCGTGCGCTGCTGCTTTTTTTAGGTAGGCAAATGCATATATTATTTCTTTCGGCATACTTGCCTCCGGACCGATTTTGAAATTGTTTCTGGAACGCTCTGTTTGCGCTCCCCAATATTTGTCGGCAGGTACTTTTACCTCGCCCATTGTGTCGTGTTCAATTCTAAATTCCATGCTTTTTGTTGATTAGATTGGTATTAAATGTGGCGCAAAATTAACCCTTTACACGAAGGGAGCAACCTAAATTAATATTTATAAAAATCAGTAAATCAGAACGATAGATAATTTAATGGCAAATTTTCTACTTATTGTTAGTCTATGTAGGCCGATAATTTTTTTGGCAATTTCAAAATAATCTGTACTTTTCAACCACGAATTAACAACTATGCAAACGTTAAAAGCAAACGCATTGGAAAGCGAACATATCAAATGGTTAAGTAACATGGATATGTTTAAAAATCAGCTATCTGCGATGGACAAAGAGCTAATTGACTTCGCAAAAGGAAAATATCCTAAGTCGCTGGCTCCTAAGATTGAACAGTTTCAGAACAAATTTATTAGGCATCGTGAAGTGCTTGATATACTGAGACATGATATCAAGGCGCATGAAAACGAGATTGAGCGAATGACCAATTTCGCTTTGGAATACCTTAGAGATCGCGTTACCCGAGAGCATGTTCAGCTAAAAGCACAGTACAACAAGTTTGTTGAATTGTTTTTAGAGTTGGAACAAGACTTTCACGATTTCTTAGCTTAAGCTATTTCTTGGTCATCATCTTCTTGCTCACTTAGGGCAATTTCTTTTTGCATTTTGCCTTTGGAATAGAAAGTATCTTTAAAATTACACCATTCACAATCTTCCTTTCCACAACCGTTTTCAAATTGTTTCGCTTTAATGCCATTGTATGCTGACATAATTTGGTTGCCTACCAATTCAATATCAGCTGCATTCAACTCAATCTTTGCTTGGTAGTAGTCGTTGGTTTTTGGATCGGGTTCTATAAAATCAAAAATAGCAGCCACCATATTCCAATTGTTTTGTGTAGAGCTGTCCATCAGTATTTTGTAAAACACAGCTTGTCGCCAATAATCACCGCCATGCAATTCTTCATGTTCGGGGATATTATGATTTGCAAGTTTCTCTGCCACTTTTTCGGGTTTCGGGCCATATAGTTTTTTACGTGCATTTTCATATTTGCCTGTTTTGTAATCTACCACGGTCACATTTTTTCCGTCAAACTCTAATTTGTCTAATTTGCCATTGATAGGAACTTGTTTGTACACTTCATTGTAATATGGCTTCTCAACTACTACTACTTTATTCCAACTAGCCACATATTTATCATAGTAGGCAGGGAGTATTTTCTCACCATATTCTAGTCTTCGTTTAAATTCTTTTTCGGTAAATGCCTCTGCATATAAATTCATAGAGAAACGAAACATACCCAATAGGTAATCAACTCCGGGAAATACTTTGGTTTCTGCCAACAACATTTTTCTGAAGAGGTGCTCTAATGCAAAGTGAACTGAACTCCCGAAAGACATGGAAGCATTCAGCGGAGAAGGTATGCGCAGCAAATTGTTAAAGTAAAAAGCGGTAGGGCAACGCAGGTAATTGTTAAGGTGGGTAACACTGAGGCTGTATTTTTTCAGTAGCTCATCCACCATTTCATTGTCAAATAAATTGATATCGGCAGTAGGTTGTTGCAACGTGTGTATGGTAGCTGTGAAATCGGCTATTTGTGCATCTTCAACTTTCATTTGTTCCACCATCAAATCAGATGAGGTTTCCAAATCGGCAACAAACAAGCTTTTGTCAAGCGATTTATTATCGATGTCTTGCTCATAAAAACTGATTGACAAGAAGCGTTTTGCGCGTGTCATGCCTACAAAGAACAAGCGCCTATCTTCTTCGGTTTCATCTTCTGGTGGTGCAATTTCATACAAATTATCAGGCATTTTAAATGACTTGTTTGCATTGTTTTTTGACCAAAACTTTTCGTTGCAACCAATCATGTACACGTATTCAAATTCCAATCCTTTAGAGCCATGAATAGTCATAAACTGAACACCTGTATCGGAGTGGTAAATTTTTTGAGCCGAAAGTTGAATCTTTTCTTTTTCCATCAAACGAATCACTTCCAATAAATCGTTCAACGATGTTTTGGGTTTACGCGCACATTCGCTTTTTGCAAAATCAAAAAAGGTATGGAGCATTTGCATATACCATGTTTTGTCTACATCGGTTAAGGCTTTTACCAATAATCCGCTTTCGTTTATTACACGTTCAATAAGTTGCAGCGTAGTGGTATTAAATGATAATTTCACCCACGACTCAATTGTTTGCAATGCCTTTTGAATGGGGATATTTCCATTATCAGGCTTAAATAAATCACCTTTTTTCTGTGTGGCAAATTTTGCAATGGCTTCACGCCATGAGTAGCTTTTGTCGCTTCGTTGGGTTTGGTAAACATCAAGTGAAACCCTCACCAAATCAAGCGAGTTTACTTGGAAGCAATCATAGTGCATCAGTTCGAAAAGCAAATGAGCTCCTGAGCCCGGAAGTTTGTGTTCATCATTGATGTATTCAAGTATCAACAGGATTTGTTTAATAAGCGGCTCATCTAAAATATTTACGCTTTTGCGCATCTGCACTGCAATATTTTTTTGCCTAAAATAGGCCACCATATTTTCTGCTTGCTTGTGTGTGCGATACAGCACGGCTATCTCTGCCGGGTTTACTCCTTGTGCAATGCGATTTGAAATTTCTTCGCAAAGGTGAGCCAACTCGTGAAGTGGATTTAAATACTTTCTCAATACAGGTTTGTCGGGCAATGAAGCAACCAATTCATTTCGTGCCACCAATTTCTTATCCGGACTTAAGCGGCTGTTTACATTTTTCGAAATCAATGTGAGCGCGTAATCTAAAATTTCTTGAGAGCTTCTATAATTTTCTTCTAGCCGTATTGGCTTTGGTTGGTAAGCATCGCTAAAATGTTTGATGTTTTCGATATTGGCCCCTTGAAAACGAAAGATAGATTGGTCATCATCGCCTACACAAAATACATTTGGCACCGGCCAGTAGCTGGCCAAAAAATCAACCAATTGTATTTGTGTATTGCTGCTATCTTGAAATTCATCAACCAACAAATACAGGTATTGCTCTTGGTATTGTATCAATAAGTTAGGGTGCTCTTTAAATGCATTGAGTACCCACAAAATCATATCGTCAAAATCATAGAGTCCTTTGGCACTTAATTTTGCATTATACAATTCGCTTGCATCAGCAGCAGCAACCAACTTATTCATTTGCTCGGCAACTTCATCTATTTTATGCTGCTTAACATCGCCTGCATTGTTCGTTTTTGTTTTGCGTTTATAAATAAATTCTTCTCTGTTTGGAAGGTCTTTGAGGTATGCCGCTACTTTTTGTTTAATCAAATCGGTGGTCCATCCCTCTTTTTTCATCACTGCAAATAGGTTGAGCATTCTTTCTGCATCCGAATACACATCACCTGTATACTTTTTTAGTGCATTGTTGGCAGGCAATTCATCAATCAACTCATGTATCAATTGTTTTTTGCCCAACTCATCAATCATATCTAGCGAGCGACTTGCAAATAATTCTTGGTGTTGCTGTATAATGGCATTACAAAATGAGTGGAACGTATGAATAGGTATTTTATAGGCATCGGTACCAATAAACTGCAGCAACCTGCTGCGCATGGCTACGGTTCCGGCATCGGTAAATGTAAGGCAGAGGATATTTTCAGGATTGGCATCGGTATCCATCAATATTTTTGCAATACGTGAAGCCAATATTTGTGTTTTCCCGGTACCCGGCCCTGCTATCACCAATACAGGTCCTTCTATGCTATCTACAGCATCTTTCTGAGCCGGGTTGAGTTTAAAATAGGCATTTTCAAATGATTGATCTAAGGCATTTTGTTTCATAAGCGAGTATACGATTTATACCTTTAGTTTCACTATCAAACGTTTCAAAAATTAACCCATTGGCTATCAAATACAATTTTACCATACCTTGAATTGTAAAATCAAACTATATATTTGTTGAAAGACCCGAATAATACTATTTTAGCTACTTTAATTTTTACATAACATTTATATAATGAAAAATCCAATACACATGACTTACGCTATTCGCTTTTTATTCTTATCAGCCGCACTGCTATTTGTTGGTTCGGCTAGCGCGCAACTCGCTCGGGTGCAGCTTATCCATAATGCAGCTGATGTTTCGCTCGATACAGTTGACGTGTATGTGAATGACCAATTGATTAATGATGTGGCATTTCGTACAGCTACAGGTATCATCAGGTTATCTGCCGGCACCTATAGGGTAAGTTTAAACCACAAGAGCAGCATAGATTCAGGCGACCAAGCGTTGGCAAAATTTGATGTGAGCCTAGCTGCCAACTCAGGAAACGTAATCATGGTAGCGGGTGTGGCTGACACTACCCAATATGCCACCAACCCCGAAGGCAGAAACCGCTCTGTGAGGTTAATTCACCGCAGAAATGTATTGTTCTCGTCTTCAAATCCCAATAATGTGTCCACTACCATCATTCATGGCAGCACAGATGCACCCGGAGTCAATATCAATACACGTCCAACATCTTCCACACTTGCACTTACCAATGTTAGATATGGTGACACCACCAATAACCTATTTATTCCTGCACAACAAACGTTTGTTGATGTGAGAATCAATTCAGGAGGTGCATTGTTCAATTCCTATTTATTGCCTCTTGCCGGCCGTGGCGGAAGATCCGTTGTGGTGTTTGCATCAGGTTTTGTTACCCCATCGGCTAACCAAAACGGACAAGAGTTTGATTTATTTGTAGTAGATACCAATGGAGGCGTTGCCGTAAATGTGAATGAAGCATGTAAAGTGCAGTTGGTACATGCTTCGGCTGATACTTCTTTTGGCAATGTAGATATTTGGATGAATGGGGTAAAAGTTTTTGCAAACTTGCCACGCACCAGAGCTACTGCTACTGTTGGCCTAGCCGCAGGTTCATACAATATTCTTGTTACAAAAGCCTTAGACCCGATTGATACGGTTTATGCTGTAAACGGAGTGGTATTTGATGCTACAAAAAATTATGTAGGCTTTGTATCTGGTGTGAAGGATACCACTTTATACGCATCCAACCCAAATGGTATCAATACGACAATCAACTTTTATGGCACTGATGCATATACCGAAACCGGTATTACAGGAAATGTAAGGCTTTGGTATTTTAATGGCGTTGCCAATTCCGATAGCACACAGCTAAGCCGCGGCACAACAGCTCCTGTAAATTTATTTTCGAAATCAGTTTTTGGGCAAATCAGCGGACCTCAAGATATTGCTACTACAGCTACCACAGCTTACGTATTGCGTGAGGAAATAGCAGGCCAATTAAACCGCACCTTTAGGTTGCGCCTACCTACCTCATTTGGTGGACGTGTGGGAGTGTTGTATAGTGTTGGATACCTCAAATCAAGTAGCAATCCTGATAGCGTATTAAACTCTTCTTACTATATCGCATTTACTGATGGATCAGTTGTGTCGGTTGATGAATTAAATGCATTTGTGCAAATCATTCACGCTAGTGCCGACCCAACAGCAGCAGAGGTTGATATTTATTTGAATGGAGCCCTTGCCTTGGATAACTTTAAATTCCCATCGGCTACACCATTCTTGCCTATTGTGCCTTACAAACCGGCAGTTGTAAAAATTGCACCTGCAAATTCAACCTCAGAGGCAGATGCATTTTTTACCACTAATATCACGGCAGATAGCACAAAATATCATTATGCCATTGCAAATGGAGTGCGCACACCGGCCAATTTCGCAGTGAACCCTGATGGTATTTCTACTGCATTTAATGTAGTGGTTAATAACCAAGCACAAATTACTGCTGCGGTTAGCAATAAAAATATCGACTTGATGTATTTTCATTCGATGACTGATGCACCAATGACATCTTGCAAGGGTGCGCAGCAAACACAATTTTTATCAAAAGATGATAAGTATAAAGAATTTCACGGTTACCGTGCACATGCTGCATTTGATGAATTGCAATTTGATTTGTTGGATGCTGCTGATAACAGTTTGATTTTCTCGGGCATGATTAACCTCATCTCGCACCAAGGAAAAACAGGGTTGGTATTTGCCACCGGATTTTTATCTTCTGCCAACAACCAAAACGGTCCAAGCCCTGCCATGTATGTGGCATGGCCTGAAGGAGGAATTGATACCTTTACCAACTTGAATGTGGGATTGAAGAAAAACCAATTGCAAGATTTCACATTTGCCATGTATCCAAACCCGGCTGCTGAGTTCATGTTGATTGATATGGATGTTCCTGCCAATGGCACAGCTGTTATCACCTTTACCGATATTACCGGAAAAGTAGTGATGACAGAAACCAAGCTGATGAATAAAGGCTTGCAACAAATGGAAGTGAATACATCAAACTTGCAAACGGGTATTTATTTTGTAACGGTAAACACCGCAAACGGAACCTCAACCCAACGTATAGTTATATCAAGATAATTTTATGTTTCATGGTATAAAAAAAGCAGGCCAATAAGCCTGCTTTTTTGTTTTAG
>CAYSBE010000112.1:0-7807 GCA_964429245.1 uncultured Bifidobacteriaceae bacterium
AATCCCACATCTTCAAAATTTACAGATAGAGGCACCATGAAGGAAAGTAACAGGAGGGAAAGTTCCAGATTAAAGAAGATGAGCATGAAGCCACCAAAAACGAATGGCAATGAAGATATCCAAGTTTCGCCTGATATGATTGCATACGTATTGGCCACAACAAACAAGATGGATATTATCCAAAAATGTCGTTGCAATTGTTTAGGAAGGTTGTATACGCCTGCTTCCAATTGATAGCTTATTTCAATAAGTGTTTAATTTTTTTATATTGTTGCAAGCCAAGAATCACTATGCATCCGGCAAAAAATGTAATTAACACGGATGTAATGAGCATAATGGTTCGTTTTGGGTACACCTTATCCCAAGAAGGGCCAGCATAATCAATCACAAAAATATTGCTCATATTGGCATTCAAATCAATTTGGGCTTGCTCATATTTTGTTCTTAAAAAAGTTAGGTTCAATGCCTCTTCTTCCAACATTTGATTGAGCAACGACACTTCTCCGCCATATATGCCAAGTTTCGTTTTCTCATTATCTGTATATTTATTTGATTGGCCTTTGCCACTTATTTCAGAAATGCCTTTGGCCTGATTGGCTAAATCATAAACACCTTCTTTACCCAATTCCTTTAATCGTGTTTTTATCGAATCTACTTGTAGCAATTTATCCCGATATGATTTTTCAACAATAACAAAAACCTGCTTGGCAACTATGCCCTGCATATCTTTTTTCATTTGATCAACGGTGTACATGATTCCGTTTGCTATGGCTGCAGCCGTATCCGGATTTTGATCATTCACAAGAATTTCTATTGAGTTAAAATCTGTTCGCCTAATTGTGATGCGTTCTGAATAATATTTATTCATTTTTTGACCCGAGTATTTGTTTGAGCGGTCAATTCCATAATGATCGTAAAGTGCATACTGATTGATAATTCGAAATTTTAATGCATCTGAATGTAGCAATTGCAGGTATTGCTCTGTAACTTCAAGGTCAGCAAATGCAAGCGGATCTTTGGCTTTTTCTTTTATTGAATAAAACAATTGAGACGAAACAGAATTTGTTGTACCCGGATAGAAGGATGCTTTGGCACTATACAAAGGTTTCAGTATTATTGGCATGGTAAATATGTATGTCAGTATAGCTGCAACTGCACATAGTAAGGCAAGCTTTTTGAAATTTTTTACCAGAAATAAAATCACATCTGTCAGGTCAAAATTATATGAAGTATTATTTGTTTCGCTTGATTTGCTCATACGGTGTAATCTGTTTGCCAACAAAAATAAGGGCAAATTCGGCATTTGAAAGCCATGAAGCTTTTTTATCTCGATTGTAATAACAAAATCAGCTGGTTGCTGACAGCTTTAATAGACAAAAGTTTTGTTGCAAAAACACCCAAAATTGCCACAAATGCAGTACATATGGCTGCCCACATATAGTTTACTTCTATTTGTTTCATCGCTAATAAAAAGAGAAGCAACCCAATAGATAATACCAAGAATGCGATAAAAAACTGAACGGGCAGTTTAATATGGATGCGCTTAAAGGCAAAATAAGCTTTACCAAACCCAACAACAGATTGGGTGCAAAGAGTTGTGATGGCTGCTCCCATGGCACCCAACAAAGGGATTAGCATTAAATTAAGAACCACACTAAGCAACAACCCTGTTAATGCAACTGCTACCAGTGTTTTCATTTCTGCTTTTGCCGTTAGCATTGAGCCAAAAATGTACATACACGTATACGGGATAAATGCCAACATGAGAATAGCAAACGCTTCACATACTTCATCTGTTGCATCAGGAGATAAGAGTTTCATGACCTCGTTATGATAGATCGAACACCAAATTGAAAAAGCAATAACTGGTATAAGAATAACCGTACTTAGTGTTTTGGTTATTTGCTCCATATCATTTTGCTCCGCAAGCATTCGAGAGAAAAGCGGCAGCATAATTGCTGCGGTGGCACCAATCATTAATGTAGATGCCTCAAGCAAACGATAAGCACGGGCATAAATCCCATTTTGCAGGTCTCCGTCAATCAGCATTTTTTTCATTATTAATACATCTGTTCTTGTGTAAAGGAGCATCACAAAAGCCAGTATGGCATACGGATAAGTTTTACGCAACATATTCTTAAGAAGTCCTGAGTGAAAACTAATTGAAAATGAGGATAGGTGGCGTGAAAGTATAAAAACTGCTACTAAAAAAACGGTAATATAGCCAATCAGTTGTATGTAAATATAATTCGCGATGGTTGTAGGAATAATTAATCCAAAGAGCATAATTAATCCGAGGATTATCATCACTAACCTGTCAAGTGCAGATAACAGTGAGTCCGTTTTAAAAAACTGCAATCCACTAATACTGCTTCGCACGAAGGTGCTGAAATGTGCAACCACCTGACACATTCCCAATAACATAACAAAATACAATCCCTGACCTGAAAATCCATAGAAGTAGGCTAACAGCAATGTCAACAATAAATATATAGTAGAAAGTATTATTTTTAAAGAGAACAATTCAGAAAACTGACGGGTGAGTATCTCAGGTGTATTGGCAATTGTGGAACTATTGAAATTATTAATACCAAAATCAAGAAGCATGGTTAGAATTAATGCCAAATTAAACATGCTAACATATTCTCCATAGGCTTCATACCCTACTTTATCTTGCACACCTAAATCTACAAACAAAATCCAAAACGGCTTTATCAGCAGGTTCACTGCAATGATAAGGGCCATATTGGAAAGCAATTTCTTTTGCATCGTGTAGAATTTGAGAAAAGCGTTTTATTTGTATGCAATAATAATCAACACTTTTATAATACATGCGTATCGCTGTTAATACCCGTTTTTTACTAAAAGACAAACTTGAAGGTATAGGCCGATTTACGCATGAAATACTAAGTAGAATTACGCGTAAGCATCCTGAACATGAATTCATTTTCTTTTTCGACAGGCCTTATGACAAACAATTTGTGTATGCCTCAAACGTAACACCTGTTGTATTATTCCCTCCTGCCCGTCACCCATTTTTATATTTTTGGTGGTTTGAATGGAGTGTGGCCAATGCGCTAAAAAAATACAAAGCTGATTTATTTTTAAGCACTGACGGGTACAATGTTCTCAATTCCACAACGCCAAGTGTACTTGTCATTCATGATATTGCATGGTTTCATTTTCACGATGCGATGAACACCATAGGAATGAAGTATCATCAGTATTTTGTACCAAAATTTGCTCACAAAGCTGCACAGTTGATTGGCGTTTCTGAATATACAAAAGCAGACTTGATAAAATCTTTTGATATAAATCCGTCCAAAATAAATGTGGTATATAATGCACCTTCGAATGGATTCAAGCCTTTAACTGATGAAACAATTCAGCAAATCAGAAACCAATATACTAACGGGAAGCCTTACTTATTATATGTAGGTGCCATGCATCCCAGAAAAAATGTAAGCAACTTGTTAAACGCCTATGACCGATACAGGAGCTTATCGGATAGTGATATGCCATTACTAATTGTGGGGCGCAAAGCATGGGCCACTTCAGATATTGAAGATGCCTATGAAAATTTGCAATTCAAGCATGATGTGCTTTTTACCAACCGAGTACCTGAGGCAACTCTTCATCAAATTACCGCATCAGCATATTGCATGGTGTATATCCCATTTTTTGAAGGATTTGGGTTGCCTATTGTGGAGTCTATGTCATGCAGTGTTCCGGTAATTACATCAGATTGCACTTCGATGCCTGAAGTAGGCGGTCAGGCAGCTATGTATACTGACCCTAACAGTATCATTTCCATTTCGGATGCAATTATCCGAATGACAACTGATAAGAACTTGTATGCATCTCACAAGCAGCTATCCATTCCGCAAGCATCTAAATTCAATTGGGATAAATCGGCAGATGATTTATGGGCGATATTGATGAAATGCAAGATTTGAGATTTGAGATTACGCCTGTGGCATGAAAGGTTTGGAATTTATTGACAATTCAAATTAAGGTTTAAACAGCTGTTTATAATGTAAGAGTTGAAAAGGATCACAGCGTTGTTACTACAATTATCTTGCACCTTTCAATCAATTTCCTACTTTAGTAAAAACTTTATATAATCTATTTATGAAATCTGACATCCAAATTTCGCGCGAAGCTACACTTAAGCCAATTCATGAAGTTGCTGCAAAGCTGAATATTGATACTGCAAAACTCATTCCTTACGGACATACAAAAGCCAAGATTGACCTTTCCGTACTAAACCCTGCCAATATAAAAAAGCACAACCTGATACTGGTTACTGCTCTCTCTCCAACAAAGGCAGGTGTTGGCAAAACTGTAACAACTGTTAGTGCAAGTCTTGGTCTGAACAAAATTGGAAAAACATGTGTTGCAGCACTTCGTGAGCCCTCACTAGGTCCTGTGTTTGGTATGAAAGGCGGAGCAGCGGGTGGCGGATATGCACAGGTGCTGCCAATGGAAGATATCAACCTTCATTTCACAGGCGATTTCCATGCTATTACTGCTGCTAATAATACCATAGCTGCCTTATTAGATAATTATCAGTACAATAACCTTAACTCAGATAAAGCCTTAAAGCAAATCACTTGGAAACGCGTGCTGGATGTTAACGACCGCAGTTTGCGTTTTGTAACTAGCGGACTTGGAGGTCGCACCAATGGTATTCCACAGGAAACTGGATTTGATATTACTTCTGCTTCAGAAATTATGGCTGCGCTTTGTCTTTCTGAGAATCTTGAAGATTTACAACATAGAATTGAACGCATTATACTGGGTTATAAAATAGATAATTCACCCTTTACGGTAAAAGATCTGGGTGTGGGTGGAGCCATAACCATCTTATTGAAAGATGCAATCATGCCCAATTTGGTGCAAACTACAGAAAATACGCCTGCGATTATTCATGGAGGACCTTTTGCCAATATTGCACATGGATGCAATAGTGTAATTGCCACAAAAATGGCATTAAGTACCGCAGAATATGTAGTAACTGAAGCAGGTTTCGGAAGTGACTTGGGTGCTGAAAAATTTCTTGACATCAAATGTAGGGTGTCTGGATTACAGCCTAAAGCCACCGTATTGGTTGCCACCACGCAATCAATAAAAATGCATGCGGGTGCAGAAGGAGATGATACCAAAATGCCAAGTATGGAATTGTTACAAAGTGGATTGCCCAATCTTGAAAGACACATTCAAAACCTACAAGGCTTCGGCCAAAGTATAGTTGTTTCATTAAATAAATTCCACTTTGATGTGCAGGAAGAAATCAATTTTTTAAGAACCTGGTGCGAGGCTAAAGGAACTGCATTTGCAGTGAATGAAGCATTTACAAAAGGTGGCGATGGTGCTGTGGAACTTGCAAACAAAATTGTAGCAACCGTTGAAAATAACCCATCAAAACCAATACAATTTACTTACGAACTTACAGACAGTATTGAAACAAAGATTGAAAAGATTGCCACTAAAATTTATCGTGCCGACCGGGTGGAGTTTGCTGCAAAATGTAAAACAGTTTTATCGCGCATTGCAAAAAACAACCTGAGCAATCTACCGGTGTGTATTGCCAAAACACAATACAGTTTTACCGACAATGCCGATGTGTATGGTGCACCAACAGGTCATACTTTACACGTGCAAGACCTCGTAATTAATACAGGGGCTGGATTTATTGTAGCAGTATGTGGCGATATTATGCGCATGCCCGGACTACCAAAAAATCCTGCGGCAAACGGAATGACTTTTACTGATGGAATTATTGAAGGCTTAAGCTAAAATAACCTTTTGGAAAAAGTACATCCTATTTTTTTTCTATTTTTGCCCACAGCATGAAAGTTCATTTCAATCCGGACAATATACCCGTTATACATAATGCCATTGTGACTCAGGGAACATATGATGGCGTGCATGTTGCCCATCGGGTCATTCTGGAAAGACTAAAAGAACTGGCATTAAAAAAAGGAGGTGAAACCGTAGTGATTACTTTTCATCCTCACCCTAGAATGGTTTTATTTCCTGATGATCATGGATTAAGACTATTGCACTCCCTCGATGAAAAAATTGCAGCACTTGAAACCTTGAATATTGACCACCTGGTTGTTATTCCATTCACCCGTGAGTTTTCAAGAATGAGTTCCATGCAATTTATTCGAGATGTACTTGTCAGAAAATTAAACACACATACATTGGTTATCGGGTACAACCACCGATTTGGAAAAAACCGAGAAGGCACCTTTAAACACCTTGTAGAATTTGCACCGCTATACGGTTTTGCCATTGAAGAGATACCTGAACAAGATATTGAAATGGAAGCAGTAAGTTCTACCAGAATAAGGCAGGCACTTGAATCAGGCAATATTGCTCAAGCTAATAAAAATTTGGGCTACCATTATTCCATTTCGGGAAAAGTAATGCATGGCAAACAACTAGGACGAACCATTGGCTTTCCTACTGCCAATATTTTAGCAGATGAGAGTACAAAACTCATACCCGCTGATGGGGTGTATGCCGTAGAAGTAGTTATCAACAATAAAAAGCATATTGGCATGCTAAATTGCGGATACCGACCTACCGTTGATGGGAACACCCATGCCATTGAAGTACACCTGTTTAATTTTAATGAAAACATTTATGACCAAACAGTTCAAATCTCGTTTGTTGATAAGTTGCGAAACGAAATTAAGTTCGCTGATATTACGCAGCTAAAATCCCAACTCGAAAATGATAAATTGCATGCTTTAGAAATACTAAACCGAAAGAAGCCACTGCAATAGAATGAAGTTTTTTTTTCAAGTACTTATTATATTCCTATACATCAACACATCTGCTCAGGTAATTGAATCCGATTCGTCTGATTTGGAAGATTTGCCAGAGATTATACTTGAAGATGATGAAGGAATTGAGGATTCTGCATCCTTTGAAAACGAAGGTACTTTTGATGATAATTTCACCGGATATTTTAACGTAAATTATTGGGATGTTCTGAGAGACCCAAGATTTCAATTTAACAATGAAATGATTCCTGCTCAAGGCACCTATCCATGGGGATGGGATACGCTTACTATAAATCCATACAAGGTTTCGTTAAAAGACATGAATGATACCGTTTGGATTGCTTTAAAAGATAGTATGGACTGCGCGTTTCACCCTCCTGCCATTGGCGATATCAGCTCGAATTTTGGATTTAGAAGATGGGGACGAAGTGCTAAATTTCATTATGGGGTGGATATACGCATGGATGTTGGCGACCCTGTTTATGCCATGTTTGATGGAGTTGTAAGAATTGCCAAACGCAGTTCAGATTATGGGTATGTTGTATTGATTCGTCACTATAACGGATTGGAAACATTGTATGCTCATTTTGATCAACTACTAACCTATCCGGGAAGACCTGTTAAAAGTGGCGATATAATTGGATTAGCTGGAAATACCGGAAGATCTACCGGTCCGCACCTTCACTTTGAAGTGAGGTATTTGGGTGAAAAAATTGACCCTAATAAAATTATTTATTTCCCAACAGGCTATTTACTGAGCGATACGTTGCAAATAGACAAAAGCTGTTTCAAACATCTTTACGAGGTTCAGGTACAAAAAGCGAAAGCAAAAAACACAAAAAGTAAATCAAGATACTACACCGTAAGAAAGGGTGACACGTTATCAAAAATTGCTTATAAATATGGCATAAGCGTTGCTCATCTTGCTCGTATTAATGGCATTTCAACTAAAAGCAAAATTAAAACCGGACAACGAATCAGAATTCGATGATAACAACAATTGACCTTCG
>CAYSBE010000113.1:0-7678 GCA_964429245.1 uncultured Bifidobacteriaceae bacterium
GCATCCCCAAACAGCATCTTTTCTAAGAGAAAATGATTTAATTGAAGTTGACATGACCGGCTTTGGTCCTATAAACGATTATACTTGGACTACCTCAATTTTTTTACGCAGATCTGTTAAGCTAAAAAAAGCCCATAACAGACAACCTATGCCTGGAATTGGAAGCATTGATCAAATTGTACAATAATCAAGTTGAAATGCTGTTATTAAGTATTGTAATTACTATGGCTACTTACTTCTAAAAGCAAAGTAGCGATACTATAGATACCAAGACAAAGCATAGCTAATACTTTCACTTGGATTTCAAAATCCCCCATTGCGTCCCACCAAAATTTTCCAATACCTATTCTTTTCGTCTATCCAATACAAACTTGATGCTGCCAGCGTTGTAAATTGCATAATAATACGCCTGACTTTGGGTGGCTTCTATTGGTTTAATTCTTTGCATCGTGATCTTGTCAACCCAAAAGAGATGAGGTGTGGTTTCTCCTGTTCTGCTAAATCCCAATTTGCTGTAACCTTCTCCTGCTCCCCATTCCCTATCCGCATAGGTCATCAAATGTGCCGGCTCGTGGGTTGTTATAAAAAATGAAAGTAGTTTGCTAAGTGCTCCTGTTACAGTATATCCTGTTTTGCTAGCAAATCTTTCTAATTCATATGAGCGATAATAATTTGGCCCATCATGCATGATCCTACTTTTGCTAAATGTGGCCACAGCTACCAACTCTTCGTTGTTGTATAATCCAAATTTATAATATGCAGAAGTTGCCCCTTGCAAATGATGCATTTCTAAAAAACTGTGGGCTGTATTTTTATCAATGCGCTTTATAATGGTTTGTCTTCCATGAAGGCGATGGCTTTTTCCCAAAAGTGCACGTATGCGTCCTTGTATGATGTGCTTTTTGTGTAACCACAAGTCTTCCCAAATATGGATGAGCTTATGACCTTTTGCTTCGGCTTCATGTATCAGCGTTATCAAATATTCGGGGTTGTTTGTCGGATAATTTTTTAGCGAGATAAAATGAAACATGTATGTCCCATATTGATACATGGGCTGTGTTGACTTTACCTCTTGGGCTGTTATTGCGCCTATCGAAGTTATAAATGTATCAAAATCTTCAACCGCCATATTTAAAATTAAATTCTTGTTTCAGTTTTTCTAATACATTAAACACAATTGGACAAAGTGCATAGTTCTCCCAAAGGCTGCGTTTATATTTCATCTGCACTCCATCTAAATGCGGAAACCCCGCACAGGCTTTTGGTCTGTTTGCATAGATGGTGCATTTGCAGTCTTTCAAAAACATACATGGCTTAGTTTTCAAAAAAAGTGATTGCCCGTCAAAGGCTACATACTCGTTTCTGAAAGTTTCTGCAGGCATATCTTTTTTGTTTGCCAATATGGCTATTTCTTCATCATCAAAACCGGGTTCTAATTGCTTACAGCAATTGCCACAAGTGGTGCAATCAATCAGGGGTTCAATTTCTTGTTTGTGTCTATGAATAGCCGAATCAACTACATCTGAGGGTATGGTGCGCAGGTGTTTTTTGAAAAAAATATTTTCAATTTGCTTTTGAGGCATCACAGCCTTCATTTCATCTAACAAAACGGGTTGCACAGCTACTCTGTTTAAAATTATGTTTGCGAGTTATCATTTTTTATGTACTTATTTATCATTCACGTAAAATGTATAAATACTGTATTTTCGCCACATGTCGTGGAAACCTGAATATACAACCGGAGATACCATTTGTGCATTAGCTACTCCCGAAGGTGTGGGTGCCATTGGTGTAATTAGGGTAAGCGGCCCCGATGCCATTTTAATTACCAACAACATTTTTGTTGGAAAAAATTTATTGAAACAACCATCACACACAGCACATTTTGGAAAAATAAGCTTCGAAGGAAAACTGATTGATGAGGTGTTGGCAACCCTTTTTATTGCACCAAAATCATATACAGGCGAACATACCGTAGAAATCAGTTGTCATGGTTCACCGTATATTCAACAACAGCTTTTGCAATCATTGGTATCATCGGGATGCCGCATGGCTAAGCCGGGTGAGTTTACCCTAAGGGCATTTTTAAATAAAAAACTGGACTTGTCGCAAGCCGAAGCTGTGGCTGATCTAATTGCTTCATCAAGTGAGGCTACCCACCAAACTGCTTTGCAACAAATGCGTGGTGGCTACTCAGAAAACATTGCCGATATGCGCGAACGGCTTATCAATTTTGCCTCACTTATTGAACTTGAACTTGATTTTGCAGAGGAAGATGTGGAGTTTGCCAAACGTGATGAACTCAATGCATTTGTGCATCATATCCTGCAACTAATTTATAAATTAATTGATTCGTTTTCGTATGGCAATGCCATTAAAAACGGAATACCTACGGTGATAGTAGGCAAACCCAATGCCGGAAAATCAACCTTACTAAATACCTTGATTAACGAAAACCGAGCCATTGTAAGCGATATTGAAGGCACAACAAGAGATACGATTGAAGAAGTATTTACCATTGATGGCATTTTATTTCGGTTAATTGATACTGCAGGCATTCGCAAAAAAGCCAACGACCAAATTGAAGAAATTGGCATTGAGCGTACATTTGAGAAAATACAAAAAGCCAGTATCATTATTTATTTATTTGATGCATCAAAAACCACCGACCATCAACTAGTAGACGAACTGAAACAATTTGAAAACATCAACGCCATCCTTGTTCCTGTCGCCAATAAAACTGACCTGGTTGAACATGTTACTGCCTATACCATCAATGGCATGGTTCCGGTAAGTGCAAAAAATGCAAATGGCATTGAGGCATTAAAACAACGCCTCACAGAAATTGTAAAACGAGATGAAGTAAAAAACGATATCATCATCACCAACCTAAGACATTTTGAAGCGCTAAAACACGCTGCACAATCACTAGAGCAAGTGCTCATCGGGATTGACAGTGAAATAAGCGGAGAGCTGTTGGCATTTGATATTCGCAAAGCATTGTTTCACCTTGGTGAGATAACGGGTGAAGTGACAACAGATGATTTGCTTGCAAATATTTTTAGTAAGTTTTGTATCGGAAAGTAAGCGGATGATTAAGTTGATAAAGATATTTTTGTTCATTTTGCTAGGCATCTCTAGCCATCACATGATGGCACAAGATACTATATATCTTTACTCGGGATCGGTATTAGCTGGCAAACTTAAAAAGATAGACTTGGGCATGCTGTCTTTCGATATAAAAGATGCAGCTGTTGTTAATATACAATTGGTAAAAGTGCGTACCATGTCCATAAAATCAAAGCCACTTAAAATTGAAACTATACAGCACAAAAGCCTGATGGGCGATTTTTATTACAGCCCTATCGATGGATTTGCACGTTTTATTACATACAACGATAGTATGGATATAATGATTACACATATTGTATCAGCCATTCCATTTGGAGAGTCGTTTCGAAATTCCATAACTGCCTATATTGGCGGGGGATATAACTATACTAAATCAAGCGATGTAGGACGCATAAATTTGGATGGCCGATTTGAATACACCAAAGAACGATATCAATACAGTTTCAACTCCTCATTTATCATGACCCAAGATGGCCGTGACATAAACCGTGATAATGAGAATGTAACGCTTGGTGCTAAATATTATCTAAGTCCCATTTGGTTTAGCGGATTATCGTTAAATTATCAGCGAAACTTGCAGTTGGGATTGAAAGCCCGCTATCAGGAAGGAATCGTGTTGGGAAACCGTTTTTTTACTACCCCACTCATGCAAGCCAAAATATTTTCGGGATATGTACTCAACCAAGAAGAGAATACCGAAGGATTTAAACAGGATTTATTATCTGAAGTACCAATAGGATTACTTTACAATTTCTACCACTATCGCATGCCACGAGTATTGATAACTGTTTCTGAAGTAACCTATTTTGGAATCAATCAAAACGGGCGTATTCGTCAGGATGGAGACTTGGATTTTACTTGGAAATTCTGGGGCGACTTGTCATTAAGTTTGAGTTTGTACCACAACTATGACAGTGCACCGCCATCAGCCGGAAATCCAAACCTTGATTATGGTATTATTTTTAGTGCGGGATACGAAATAAAGTAACTATTATTATTTTATAAGCATAACAAACACTTCGCTGCCAGCCCTTGGCTTGGCCGAATTGTAGCACGGTGCTAAGTGCACCGAGGTAAACAATGGTTTAAAATATGTTTCATATTCTGTTGCGCTTCCTCCAAATGGTGGCCCACCTTCAAACATTTTGTCAAACATTACTCCTATCAGTTTCCCATTTGATGTCAGCAATGTGGCCATTTTCTCGGCATACTTTTTTCTTAAATCAGGGTTGATGGCACAAAAAAATGTTTGTTCCACCACCAAATCATATTCGCCTTTGTGGGCAAAAAAATCACCACAAATCAATTTGAGTTTCCCATTCCCAATCTCTTGTTCACATTTAGCTTGAAGAATTGCAATGGGAGTATGCGCAATGTCAATCACGGTGATATTCGAAAATCCATTTTCAAGCAAATAGGTTGCCTCATGCGCATTGCCTGCACCGGGTATCAATATGCGGATATTCTTGTCATGTAGTTGATCAAAATAAGCTTTAAGTGGTGGCGAAACCATGCCCAAATCCCAGCCCGTTTGTTGGTGTTCATACCGCTGCTCCCAAAATAATTTATTCAATTCCATTTTTCTATTCGCAATAACGCTGAAAATGAAGTAATCTTGCGACATAATTTAAATATTTACACATGAAATTTTTTATTGATACCGCTAACTTAAACCAAATAAAAGAAGCAAACGATTTAGGAATTTTGGATGGCGTAACAACCAATCCTTCCCTAATGGCTAAAGAAGGCATTACCGGAACCGATGCCATCATGAAACACTATGTTGACATTTGCAATATTGTAGATGGCGATGTGAGTGCAGAGGTGATTTCCACCGATTTTGAAGGCATCATACGCGAAGGCGAGATGTTGGCATCGTTGCATGAAAATATTGTGGTAAAAGTACCCATGATTAAAGATGGCATTAAAGCCATTAAATACTTTAGCTCAAAAGGTATTCGCACCAATTGCACGCTAATTTTCAGTTCAGGCCAAGCCATTTTAGCAGCCAAAGCGGGTGCTACCTATATTTCACCATTTGTGGGTCGCCTTGATGATATTAGCCAAGATGGCATGGGACTAATTGCTGAAATAGCACAAATTTTTGCTGTTCAGGGATTTCAAACCCAAATACTTGCTGCTTCCATTCGCAACCCGATTCACATCATTAAATCGGCACAATATGGGGCTCAGGTAATTACCAGTCCGCTCGACTCTATCCTTGCATTGCTCAAACATCCTCTTACTGATATTGGGTTAGAGAAATTTTTGGCCGACCACAAAAAAGCCAATGGGTAATTATTTATAAAAAGGGCTTAATTGCAATTTCCCCTTGAACGATTCTGTATTACATTCATTACAAGTAAGTAAATCAAAACTTATACACGTGCTGGAGGAGTTTGCTGCTTTGCAAACAAGCCTAGCCGAAGCGCGCCAAAAGGTTAAAACCCTTGAACAGCAGCTCGAAAGCGAAAAAAATACCCGCTTAGTGTTAACAGAACAAAATAAAATTGCTAAACTTGCTGATGCAATGTTGAAAAAAGGTGCCGATGCCGGTGAATTGGAAAAAACAATTGACAAGCATATCCGAAATATCAACACCTGCATAAGGTTACTGAGTGATAGATAGCCAAGACTTTGAAAGAAATATCCATCAAAGTAAATATAGCCGACCGCAATTATCCCCTTACCATCAAGGTAGAAGAGGAAGAAACGGTCAGAAAAGCGGCCAAGCTGATTAATGATAAGATAAAGGAACTGCAACAACAATTTGCTGTTCGCGATAAACAAGACCTCTTATCTATGATTTTGCTTGAAACAACAACTGCACTGCTGGTGCAACAACAACAGGCCTCTCAAAATCAAGAAGCCGTTGATTTGGAAACACAAGAAATTGCCAGGTTGTTAAGCAATATCCGCATATAGCTGGTTTTTCGCCTCTCAGTCACCGTAATTTATTTAAAGAAACTAACAGTTAACTAAAAAAACGGTAACTATGGAATTGTACATGACCATTATTGTTGGACTAATTGCACTTGGCATTGGAGCGGGTGTAATGTATGTGATCCAGCAAAACATTATTAAAAAGAAAGCCGAAACCCTATTGAGCGAAGCCAAAGCCAAAGCCGAAATTTTGGTAAAGGACCGCACACTTGAAGCCAAAGAACGCTTTTTGCAACTAAAAGCGGAGCATGAAAAAGAAGTAGCCCAACGCAACCAACAAGTGGTGCAAAATGAAAACAAGCTCAAGCAAAAGGAGCAAAGCATGAACCAAAAATTGGAAAGTGCGCAGCGAAAAGAAGCAGAGCTTGATCAATTGCGCCAAACCCTAAACAAACAGCTTGAAGTGGTGGCTACTAAAAAAGAAGAGGCAGAAAAGGCCCTGCAAAACCAAGTGAAACAACTTGAAAAAATTGCCGGACTCACTGCTGCCGAAGCCAAAACCCAATTGGTTGAAGCCCTCACCGCTGAAGCCCGCACCGAATCGGTTAGCCATATCAAAGACATTGTGGATGAAGCCAAACTCACGGCAAGCAAAGAAGCCAAGAAAATTATTTTAAGTTCCATCCAACGTACTGCTGCCGAACATGCCATCGAAAATTCAGTCTCGGTATTCAATATTGATAATGACGAAATGAAAGGACGCATCATTGGCCGCGAAGGAAGAAATATTCGCGCGCTAGAAGCAGCCACCGGAGTTGAAATTATTGTAGATGATACGCCTGAAGCCATTATCCTCTCTTGTTTCGATCCCATTCGCAGAGAAATTGCACGTCTATCGCTACACCGTTTGGTGCAAGATGGTCGCATACACCCGGCTCGAATTGAAGAAGTGGTAGCCAAAACACGCAGGCAACTTGAAGAAGAGGTAGTAGAAATTGGGGAGCGCACGTGTATTGAGTTGGCCATTCATGGTTTGCATCCCGAGTTGATTAGGATGGTGGGCCGCATGCGCTACCGCTCAAGCTACGGACAAAACCTGTTGCAACACTCACGCGAAGTTGCCAACCTTTGTGCCACCATGGCTGCTGAGTTGGGTCTAAATGTGAAACTTGCTAAACGCGCAGGATTGCTACACGATATTGGAAAAGTGCCTGATGACGATCCGGAAACACCGCACGCATTGCTAGGTATGAAGCTTGCCGAAAAATACAAAGAACACCCTGAAGTGGTAAATGCCATTGGTGCCCACCATGATGAGGTAGAAATGACATCTATCATCTCCCCTATTATCCAAGCATGTGATGCCATATCGGGTGCAAGGCCCGGAGCCCGCAGAGAGGACAGCGAAAACTATATGAAACGCTTAAAAGATTTGGAAAACACGGCTCTTAGCTACAATGGGGTAGAAAAAGCCTATGCCATACAAGCCGGCCGCGAGTTACGTGTGATAGTGGAAAGTGAAAAAGTAACCGACCAACAAGCGGATTTGTTATCTATTGATTTGTCACAACGCATCCAAAAAGAAATGACCTATCCAGGTCAAATAAAAATTACTGTTATTCGCGAAAAGCGCGCAGTCAATTATGCGAAGTAAACAAACATT
>CAYSBE010000114.1:0-3190 GCA_964429245.1 uncultured Bifidobacteriaceae bacterium
CACCGTGGCCACCTTTGCCTATCACTTTTACATAAAGCTCATCTGTGCTGGCCATGTACAAACCGCTACGAAAACCAACAGTGCCAACTGGCAGCAAAGGCATCACATGCTGACCAAAAATGCGCTGCGGTTCAGGGTTTTGCAACGCACCTTCTTTAATCATTATACTGGCACCTCCCGGTAATTTCTCTTCGCCAGGTTGAAACAGTAATTTGATGGTGCCTTCCCACTCATCGCGTAAATTATGCAATATTTTAGCGGCACCTAGCAAACAACTCGTATGTACATCATGTCCGCAGGCATGCATGACTCCTTCATTTACCGATTTGTATGCTACATCATTTTGCTCGTAAATTGGCAGCGCATCCATATCGCCACGTAATGCCACTATCCTTTTGCTTGGATTCTTTCCTTCAATGATGGCTACTATTCCCGTATTGGCTATTTTTTGTATATGGGTAATTCCAATTTCAGTAAGTTGCTCCATCACATACGCTTGTGTTTTCAACTCCTGAAAACTAAGTTCAGGATATGCATGAAAATGTCTTCGCCATGAAATTAACTCAGGATGTAGGGTATCGGCTTGTTGCTGAATGCGTGATAATAGTGACATGGATTCAAAAGTAATTGAAAGGAGTACAAATAAAAAAATATGGTTTAGGTATTGTAATCATGTAATGCCCATACTTTAATAGTCAGCATCAAATTCGCCATCAACATAAAAATCTTTAATAGAACCAAAGCCTATAACATCTTTCAGCACACGCTCATCCCCCATTTCTGCAGCCTTCATCACCTTATCCTTTCCAAATCTGTTTTTGATGTCATAAACAACCTTGCGTAGGTTTTTGTCTTTTACGGCATCTTCAAACAAGTTTAGGTTAATCATATCTTGAGGCACAAAATCAGTTACCGTTACCCCAATAGCCGTTAGTTCATGATTGATAATTGGCTCGGTGTGGTGTGTTTGCTCAAATTTTAGCATACGCAACCTAAGCAACTTCAACAATTCGCTTCCGCTTTGCACGGGCTTTTCGCTTTTAATACGGTCTTTCCATGACATTCCGGTTTCGTATCGGGTCCATATTTGAATATCTTTGGCATACACTCCCTGACGTACCATGCGCTGCTCAAGCTTCATGCACAAAGCCACAAGCAGTTCATTTAGCGTATCTATTGATGCACGTTGCTGTTTGGATACCTGACGCATGGCTTGCATGGCTTTGTAATCGTGCGTTACCTGATCTACTTCTTTAAAATTAAGGCGATAGTGCCAATAAACTCCAATAATGCTATGCAAGGCATTTTTCAGTTTTTGTGGCGTGGCGTAACGCAATTGCAAAGGGGTGTAAATGCCTGCCTGCATGAGGCGTGCAGCATTGCCTTCAGCTATTCCGGGTAAATCAGTTAGCTTTAATTTAGAAAGTATTTCATCAATATTTTGTGGGGTGATTTGTACAAGACCATCTGGTTTTTGTAATTCGGTGGCAAGCTTGGCTAGAAAGGCATTTGGCGCAATACCAATGGAACATGTTAACCAGTCGCCAACCTCAGCTTTTATATCGGCTTTTATTTTCAAAGCAAGTTCTTTAGGATCTTTGTAAAGCAATTGATAAGAAGAAATGTCCATTATGGCTTCATCAATACTCTTTGGGATAACTTCATCACTGTACTTTTTAAGCACATTCATTATTTTAACATGAAACTCCCGATAGCGTTGTGGATGTGTTTCTATCGGCACAAGGTCTTTGCACTCTGCCATGAGCTCATCTAGTCGCTTGCCTGCTTTAAGTCCACGTTGTTTAGCTTCGGTACTCAAGGCAATGGCAGCACCAAACCTCCCTGTGTATACGCACACGGCAACGGGCCTGCCGCGCAACCAATAGTTTACCTGCTGCTCGCAGCGGGCAAAAAAACTGTTCATGTCGATAAACATCACCAGTTTGTTGCGTACGATGGAATTTTGGTTCACGGGTTTTGTGGCAGTTGTACTCATCAAATGTAACAATTGAATGTGGAATTTGATTGTAAAATTCACTACCCGCTTCGCAATGTATGTGCGAAGAGAAAAGCTATTAAAAAATAGTCTGATAATAGGCAAGATTGCCTTTAAGCCAAAATTACACGTTACATAAAAACTGCATGGTATCTACCCCATCGGCAAAATCAAACAGGGAAGGAAATTGTGCCCGACCTAAAGGCTGCCACCCATCTTTGTCAATCGCACTCACCACACACTGAATATGTTCTTTATCTGTTTCTATCTTTTCAGCAACTTTATCCAGGTTGTCGTAATATTCATAATAGAGCATTGAAAGTGGCGAAGACATTCCGGCATCTTCTTTCATTAACAATAAATTATTATCGAGAATGGGTGTGCGGTCCATCATCAAAATGGCTTTGTGATAGGTATAGTTATTGGCATATTTATGATGGTGAATAAGGTGGTCATAATGATGTGTATTTTCATACCATTTTGCAAAGTCAAACCCTTTTGGTATATACACTTTTGATACATTGCGACATCCTAATCCGAAGTACATAAATACATCATCCGCAAGGCGCTGCATATCTTCATCCGATTCATTTCCTTTTATCACGGCAACACTGTGCCTGCTTCCCCTGAGTAATGACTTCTTGTTCCGAAAATAGTATTCAAAATAGCGATTGGTATTATTACTTCCTGTAGCAATTACAGCATCAAATTCTTTTGGCAGCCTGTCTTCTGAAATAAGTACCCATTCTTTCATTTCAGGATCAAAATCGTGCAATGCGGCTACTGCCGCTTTCATTAACACTGTATCATCTTCGCTTAATTTTAGCAATGCCCGATGCCCACTTAGCACAACACAAACAAGGTCATGCAAACCTACCAATGGAATATTGCCGGCTGAAATAATGGCAATGGTTTTAGGATTAGCCACAGGGATGTGATATCTTTTTGCAAAAGACATTACAGCGTCTGCTTGCAATTGCATTTCCCATGATTTACAAGCTATGCGTATATTTTCAGGTGTAAACCAATTGTTATGGACATATGCTTTTTGCAATAATTCAAGATTTTGTTGCTCCCATTGTCCTATTTGTTTGCCGAGTTGTATGATAGCGTCTACACGCTGTTGAAAAGTCATTGCTATTTAGAATGATTAAATTTTGAAGTGCAAATCAACAAAAGTTATTTTGCAACCGT
>CAYSBE010000114.1:3290-7588 GCA_964429245.1 uncultured Bifidobacteriaceae bacterium
ATTTAGAATGATTAAATTTTGAAGTGCAAATCAACAAAAGTTATTTTGCAACCGTTAATATTACAAAAATAAATTTAAAAGAATACTATGGCAATAATGATAACTGACGAATGCATCAATTGCGGTGCATGCGAACCGGAATGTCCAAACAACGCAATTTACGAATCGGGAGCTGAATGGGCCTGGAGCGATGGAAATACCTTGAGTGGCACCATTAATATTGATGGTGTTGATGTGGAAGCAACTCATCGCTTTGCTCCTAAATCTGATGATACATATTTTATCGTTACCGGAAAATGTACGGAATGTGTTGGGTTTCATGAAGAGCCTCAATGTGCAGCTGTATGCCCAGTTGATTGCTGTGTTCCGGATCCTGACCATGTTGAATCAAAAGACCAATTAATGTTCAAAAAAGAACGCATGCATATTTGATATGCAGGTTAATGAAATTGTAGAAGCTGTCCGAAAGGATGGCTTTTTTTATGCATTTGTGATTAGCTTTTGGCAGTTGGGCTATTGGCTTTTGGCTATTGGCTATTGGCTATTGGCTATTGGCTATTGGCTTTTGGCTTTTAGCTTTTAGTCTTTGGGCTATTACACAACTGATACAAGTCACCCATCTCGTTTATCGCTTCTCACACTCTCGTATCTTTAAAAATACTCATTCAGTCCTAAGTACCAAGTCCAGTAATTGCTACTAAATGCAACATCAAAAAGCATATTGCTTTGAGTAAATTTATTGTATTTAAAACGTACGCCACCACCAACGGATCCGTACCAGTTAGGGTAATCAAATTCATCAAACTTTGATGGAGCTGTAACATTGGTAAAAAGGACCATTCCCCACAAGCCATTTTCTGTCAATTCCGTTCTGTATTCACTTTCCAAATAAATGAGTGATGTGCTGCGATAGCGATTGCGTTGTATCCCTCTTGCTGTATGATTATAGTAATCCCAACCATTACTGGGCAAATCAAGATAAAATGGTATACCATCAAATACCGCCCAATACAAACCCCAAAATGCCAGTACACGGTGTTTTTCGCGGTTTAACATCACATATTTTCTCAAGTCAAGATACACAGACATCCAATCCGCTACATTATCAGCCGGCAGGTTGTATCTGAATACCGCCCTTACAAATTCTCCCCTAAGTGGGTTAATGGTATTGCGCCTATTGTCAAACACTGTTTCAATAGTAGCGCCCAGTGAATGCTTATCTGAAATATCTGATGGAATCTGATTCGATATATCATTATTTATTTCACGGTATTGTGTATATGCAATACTGTGATAATAATCGTATTGTATACCAGGCCCTACAGCTAAATTAGGAAAAATTCCGTGAAGCACATTTTGATAAAAACGTAATTGATTGTAATCTAACATACCTATCGGTTCGCTGTAGCTATGTGGCCCTACGCCATAGATTTTCTGAGGATAAATCATGTACCTATAATCACCATTAAAGTTCCATTTGTTATTGTTAGTCCATATATAGGTACGAATTGGAAATACTAATTGGCTTGAAAATGTGAAGTAAGGAGTAAAATAAACATTACTCATATTGGTAGTTTTCCGATCGCCCAAATAGAACGATGTTACAAAAGCTGTAACTACCCCTTTATCTGCACCAGAAGCCACAAAACTTGGAAAAAGGCTAAACTGCACCTTACGGGTTTCAATGGGTCGCATTTCCATTGCGGAAGTTTTTCCGAATTGATAACGCATGATATCAATCAAATCCTTGCGATTGGCTTGAGATGAATCAACATATAACGGTTGTTGCCCATATACATGCACAGAAATCATCATCAGTAGAAAAATCCCATGAATTACATTAGATAATATACATATAGCTTGCTTAGCCATCAATTTATGCAAAGTGCAAACAAAATGAGTATAATTGCGTCATTACTTAAGCAAACTAACAAAACTTTATGATAGACGCAATAACAGATAATGATTTTGAATCCTTCATTCAACAAAATGAAAAGGTTGTAGTAAAATATTTTGCTAATTGGTGCGGCACGTGCAGGCTATTTGCTCCCAAATACAAAAAGCTATCAGAAAATGAAACTTACAATGGAGTAAAATTCTTAGATATCAATGCAGAAGAAAGTCCAATAGCGCGTAAATTGGCCGGAGTAAGCAATTTGCCTTTTTTTGCTACTTTCAAAAACGGAAAATTGGTAAAAGCAGAAGCCACCTCAAAACAGGAGGCATTAGAAGCCATGATTCAAGAAATTTTGTAAGCCTTACATCTAATGAAAATACCTGCCATAAAAAAGTTAGTGGAAACGTATTCTATACAAGAATGCAAACAAGCTGAGCAAGCTTTGCTTGAAGAACAACCGCTGTTGATTGAAATAGACGGTGATGATGAGGGGGAAAAACTCACCCACGTACTCGGTGCTATTGATATACTAGAGCGCATGCAACTGGAAAATAAGGATGTACGAACTGCTTTAAGGGAGTTTATGGAACGTGTACGTACGTCTATTTCATGAGCCTTTTCATGTTGAAAAATCCTGCTTAAATGTTGAATATTTAATTAAGTTTGCACACCTCAAAACAAGCTTCAACTATGTCTAACTCGATTGATTATATAGCCCTACTGATTCAGTTTCTTGTAGGTGCCGGATTTGTAACAACTACATTGGTAGTTACGCATTATGCTGGTCCGAGACGAAAAACTGCCGATAAACTTGAAAGTTTTGAATGCGGAATTGAAAGTGTAGGCAATGCACGTTTACCATTCTCAATCAAATATTTTTTAGCTGCCATTCTTTTCGTCATGTTTGATGTTGAAGTCATTTTTATGTATCCATGGGCAGTAAATTTTAGGGCGTTAGGAGCAATTGGATTCATGGAGATGTTATTCTTCATGGGAACTTTATTAATCGGTTTCTTTTACATTCTTAAAAAAGGCGCCCTTAAATGGGAATAATTATTATTTTAAATTTATGTCTAAAGAATTAACCATATCAAAACCATTACCGGGCATAGAAGGCCCCGGTTTTTTGGCAACCTCATTTGATAAAGCAGTTGGGTTGGCTAGAGCCAATTCTATTTGGCCTTTGCCATTTGCTACTTCATGTTGTGGTATAGAGTTTATGTCAACTATGGCCTCTGATTATGATTTGGCACGTTTTGGTTCAGAGCGCATTAGTTTCTCTCCTCGACAAGCAGATTTACTTATTGTGGCTGGAACCATTGCAAAAAAAATGGGTCCGGTGCTTCGTCAGGTTTATCTGCAAATGGCTGAACCACGTTGGGTATTATCGGTTGGTGCTTGCGCATCAAGTGGTGGCATATTTGATACTTACTCTGTTTTACAAGGAATTGACAAGGTTATTCCTGTTGATGTATACGTACCAGGCTGCCCTCCCCGCCCTGAACAAATTATTGATGGCGTATTACAAATTCAAGAACTGGTAAAAAATGAACCTGTACGCAGAAGAAATTCATCAGAATACAAAGCCCTTTTATCCTCTTACGGAATCCAATAATATTTAGGTAATATGGCTGTAGATAATCACTATATAATTGAAGAAGTAAAACTTGCGTTTGAAGCACAAATAGTTTCAATTGATGAGCCTTACGGTATGCTAAATATCGTTGCAAAGCCAACCCCGGTAAACGATATGTTAAAGTGGTTCAAAGAGCACCAAACCATTAAAGCAGATTTCCTAACTGATATATGTGGTGCGCATTTCCCTGATTTAAAAGATGAAGAGCTTTGTGTAATTTATCATATTCAAAGCATGACAAATAATATTCGTGTGCGCATTAAAACTTTTATTCCGGTTTCAAACCCGATTATTCTAAGTGCCACAAATTTGTATGCATCCGCCAATTGGATGGAGCGAGAGACCTATGATTTTTATGGTATTTTATTTATGGGACATCCAAGTCTAAAACGCATTTTGAATGTAGACGAGATGGATTATTTTCCATTAAGAAAAGAGTTTCCACTGGAGGACGCCACAAGAACAGACAAAGACGATAGTTATTTCGGACGCTAATACCCATCAGTAACATGCAAGAGAATTACGGTAACCATATACAAGAAAACGTAGAGTACACTACACTTAACCTTGGCCCTACCCACCCGGCCACCCATGGCATTTTTCAAAATATTCTAAAAATGGATGGTGAAATCATTATGGATGCCGAACAAACAGTTGGATACATTCACCGGGCGTTTGAAAAGATTGCAGAACGCAGGCCTTATTATCAAATCACTACCCTAACCGACCGCCTTAATTATTGCTCCTCTCCCATCAACAATATGG
>CAYSBE010000115.1:0-3579 GCA_964429245.1 uncultured Bifidobacteriaceae bacterium
CCTTTTGCAGCATTGTTTCCAAGCAATACTTCCATGGCCTCTTGCAAATTGCCAATGGTGGCACTAATGCCCCAAGTTCTAAAACGTGGAGATAGGCTTCTTAACCGAGATAATGCCAACTCAACCAACACACCACGTTTGCCTCCGATAAGTTCATGCCACTCATCAACTATTACACAACCCAAATTTTCAAAAAACGTTGTGCTGCCTTTTTGTGCCAACATCAATTGCAAACTCTCCGGTGTGGTGATTAAAAAATTGGGAGCATTTCTTTTTTGTTGTTGTCGTTCTTTTGATGAGGTATCTCCTGTGCGCGCAGCAACTACAGCACCCGGACATATAAATGAGGCTGCATCTCGAACAGCTTGTTGTAAATCATTAGCTAATGCCCTTATTGGCGTAATCCAAATAGCCATCAATCCATTGACTCCTTTTTGTTTTTGTGACGCTATGTATTCCAATGCAGGTAGAGCCAAAGCATAGGTTTTCCCTGAACCCGTTGGTGCATTTAGCAATCCGCTTTTTCCTTTATCAAAGGCATTCCAACATTGTTGTTGAAATAAAAATGGCTCCCACTTTTTGTGAAGGAACCATTCATTTGAAAGTTTTTGCTTGGTACGAGATGAATTCACTTAAGGTTAAACCTTTGTCGACTCAATTGGTTCTGGTTTCATCCTGAAAATTTTAAACACAACAAGTAACATGAATAAGCTAAGCAATAATGTGTAAAATCCGAATAAAAACTGCATGTTCTGGGTATTGTCATTTAAATAAAGGATAAGACCAATGATGATAGACAATATACCACCACTTAACAAAAACATTCTAGTTGACTTATTGCGAAATGCAAGAAACAATTGAATAATCCCGGTCCCAATTGCCCATATGGATATGGCATTCTCAAAAGCTATCTTAGCTTTTTCTGGATTGTAAATCATGTATCCTCCAGCAACCAAAAACAACGCAGATAAAGATGCCAATGCCAACCATAGCTTCATTTTGTTTCTTAGCACAATAGCTATCAATAGCTGAACGCTGCCAATAATCAACAACATGACTGCAAAATAAAGTACCAGTGTTTCTATGGTCATATTGGGTGCTGTAACTGCAATAAGTCCAATTACCAATAAGGCCAAAGAAATAATTCCTAATGGCCAAGCTAAAGTTTTAAGTATACTATTCATTTTTTACAAATTTTTTTTCAACTTTTCTAGCTTGCAAATTATTTCTCCAAGTGTCATAATCGACATGCTCAGAATAAATATCGGTTAAGAATGGGATTGGAACCTCCAATGCTTCTGCAATTTTTATGATGGTTCCAAAAGTCATATTAGCAGCTTCATTTTCGTATTGAGAGTAGGCGGGTTGGGTGATACCAATTCTAAGACAAATCTCATCTTGAGTTTTCATCTTATGTTTGCGTATCATTTTGATTCTTTTTGCTAGTAACATATACAAATTTCTTAACGACTTCAATGTTAATTAATTTCGTCTAGATTTCCTACATCAACCCCTTTAGTATGTTAATATGGTCAGCCTCCGAGGCTGGTTTATCCTTTCTCCACCTAAGTATACGGGGAAACCTAACTGCAATTCCCGACTTATGTCTTGGTGAATGATTGATTCCTTCAAATCCAATTTCAAAAACAAGTATTGGGTGCACACTTCTTACCGGACCAAATTTTTCAATGGTATTTTTTCTAATCCATGCATCTACTTCTACAATTTCAGCATCGGTTAAACCAGAATATGCTTTTGCAAAAGGTACCAATTGCCCTGAATCATTCCACACGGAAAAGGTATAATCTGTGTAGAGATTTGCCCTGCGACCACTGCCACTTTGGGCATATAACAAAACAGCATCAACAGTGTAGGGATCTACTTTCCACTTCCACCAATCGCCTTTTTTCCTTCCCGAAAGATAAGGCGAATGCACTTGCTTCAACATCAAGCCTTCTGCCATTTTGTTTCTTGCAGCTTGTTGAATATCGTTTAAGTCTTCCCATTGATTCACTTCAATTATTGTAGATAACTGTACTAAAGGTGTATCTATTTTACGAACAAGCTCCTCAAGCAAGATGCGTCTTTCGCGCAAGGAGTTGGCCCTAATATCTATTTTATCAAACTCTAACAAGTCATACGCCAAGATTGCTATAGGAATTTGTGCCATAATTTTTGGCGTTACTTTTTTGCGGCTAATACGCTTTTGTAATTCTTGAAATGGCATTGGAATGCCATCTTTACATGCCAACAACTCTCCATCTATAACGATGCCATCGGATAATTTTTCAATTAAAGCCTCAAATTCAGGAAAGCCGGAGGTAATGAGTTCCTCTCCACGAGACCATATAAATAATTGTCCGTTTCGTTTGATAAGTTGGCAACGTATGCCATCCCATTTATATTCTGCCTGCCATTCATTGATATTACCTAATTCAGTCAACTGCTTTTCTAATGAATAAGCTAAATAAAAAGGGTAGGGCTTTGAAAAATCATCTGTTTCATTTCCTATCGTAATCAATTCTTTGTAAGAAATATCATCAGGATGCCAATTGCCCATTAATCGATGCGTAATGGTATTTTCAGCAATACCCGAAGATTTGGAAAGTGCTTTTACCAATATTTTTTGTGAAACACCCACTCGAAAATTGCCTGAAGTTAACTTATTGAACACAAATCGTTCCTCTTTAGAAAAGGATTTCCATGCATGCATGATGCGTATTTGTTTTTCTTCATCGCTTAGTCCATACATGTTTTTAATATATTGAATCCAATATGACAGTGTATTGTCTTCTTCTGAAACATAGTTAGGCAAAACGGATGCAATGGTTTCTGATAAATCGCCAACAGAATGCCACGACTCTTCAAGTAGCCAAAGCGGTATGCCTGCAGCTTCGGCAGCCCATGCCCTAAGCTGCGTAGATTTTATGGCACGTTTAGGTTGCCTGTCGGTAAACAATGCAATGGTCCAAAGTTTATCTTCATCACTTGTGGTTTGCAAATATTTACAGAGCGCATCTATTTTTTCGTTGGTGCGGGTGGTGCGATCAAGTGCCTGAAACAAATCAACAAATGCTTTCATGCTGATTCGTCTTTATTTTCCGGAGACTCACCCACAAATCGGGTTTCAACGGCATGTGCTTCAATCCCTTTTTCATTCAACCAGCGGGCAAATGGCTGTGTATACCCGTGTGTAACCAGCACTTTTGATGCTCCGGTAGCTGAAATAGCTGTATTCAATCCATTCCAATCAGCATGGTCACTTAATACAAATCCTCTATCAGCCGACATCCTTCTTCTAAATCCACGCATGGCCATCCAACCACTTGCAATACCAGTGCTGTAAGGTTCAAATCGTATCATCCATGTTGAGTTTTCAGTGCTCGATGGTGCAATAACCAAGGCTCCGGCATAAGCAGATTTAGGCAAATCAGCTGTAGGCTTTTGATATTTATTTAAAGTTATGCCAGCTTCCTCGTAGGCTTCGTTCATTGATGCAACTGAGCCATGCACATATACATTACCAATTGATGGGTCGATATGTTGAAGGATACGTTGCGCTTTTCCTAATGAGTATGC
>CAYSBE010000115.1:3679-7565 GCA_964429245.1 uncultured Bifidobacteriaceae bacterium
CACTTGTGATGAACCCAAAACATGTCCCGCAGGATGTAATGAAAACTTAACTCCATTTATATTAATTGTTTCTCCATAAGCCACACCTTGAAATTGTTGATTTCCTATTCTTCTTCTTAGGATGGGTAATGACTGCACATGAGAAAGGTAGTGCTCGCTTCCGCTTCTGGCATGATCACTGTGCCCGTGTGAGATGATGGCGCGATCTACGCCTCTCCATGGATCGATGTATACGCCTGCTTGGGCAACATACATTCCCTTTTCCGTAAATTCAATTAATGCCATCTCACTTTAAACTTCTCAAACAGGATAAAGTTTGGCTATTTCAAAACTTGCATTTCTTGTAGTAGATAATCTGCTTTAGCTACTTTTTGTGTAACCCAAAGCACATAACGAATATCAACAGCTACAGAACGGCTATAGCTTTCGTTCCATGCATAGTCATTAATTGTGGCCGTGTATGCCCTATCAAAATTTACAGCAATTAGGTCGCCATTTTTATCCATTACCGGACTTCCACTGTTGCCACCTGTTGTATCTAAATTATATAAAATATTTACAGGTAAGTCGCCCAAATCAGGATGAATAAAATCACCATAATCTTTTTGTGCGTACAATTCTTTAATGGCATCCAACAACTCATATTCAGGACCTTCTTTCTCTATCACTCCTTTCAAGGTAGTAAAGGGTTTATGGTATTCACCATCATTTGGGCTGTAACCTTTTACATACCCATATGTAAATCGTAAGGTACCATTGGCATCAGGTATAAACTGCTTGCTTTTCCATTCGCTTTTTGCATCTACATATTTGGCCATTAGCAAGCTGAGTTCGCTTTCTCGTTTGCGGTCAATGGCATCAAACGCATTTATCTCTTCGTTTAATGCAGAGGCTAACGTAATAAGCGGATCCTTCGTAAGCATAAATTTAAGGGAATCTTTGGTAAATAATTCGTTTGCTTTAATTGGGTTGTTAAAAACGGTTTTTGCAAATATGGTTGCAACATACTTTTCAATATCTGTATCCGTTTTAAAATAGGCACGTAGTTGATCAATTGCAGCAATCCTGTTATCTGATTTATGTTGTAAAGCATCTTTTATCATTTTCACAAGGGCTTTTTGTTCAAACGGCCTATCGTACAGACCTACATACCTTGCTATTGCTGCTTTTAACCGAGGTGTTTGTTTTTCCATAAACGCCTTTCGTTCGGCATCGGAAGTTAACTTTCGGTATTCATCTGCATAGTTATCCATAATTGCTGCGCACAATAATGTTGGACTCACATTATAAATATAATCGTACCATAAATTGCGTTGTGCAAACCGGATGATGGTATCATACAACTGATTGATTTTCGGAATCACATCCCCATATTTTCCTTTCAGGTAATCATCTGCATTGATAAAATCTTGCAATTGTTTTTCATCTTCAAACTTTTGTTTTGTAAGACCTGTTCGGCTAAATCCTTGCATCTTGCCTTTGTAGTTTTTGGTCACATTTGCCAGGCTCTTTTCTTTTCCTGCATATTTAATGGCCAATGCTTCATTCCCAACACTCAGTTCTTGCATGGTATTGATTTGCCAATCATATAGGTCGCTGATGTATTTTAAAAAATATTGCTCGTGATACTGAAAAAACTTTGCAGGTTGATGACGATACGTGCGACCCGGATAACCGAGTACAAATACAAAATCATTTTCGTTCACTCCTTTTGGATTAACCTTGAGATGTTTTGCGGGTTTGTAAGGAACATTGGCTACACTGTATTCAGCCGAACTGCCATCAGGTGCAACATATGCACGTAGAAATGCAAAATCACCCGAATGACGAGGCCATACCCAATTATCCAACTCTCCGCCATATTCTCCAACCGAACGTGCCGGCACATATACCAATCTAACATCTTTTAGCAATTTGTAACGAAACAATACGTAAGTGCGACCAGTAAACATTTCTGAAATTTCGCATTGAAGTCCAGGATTGTTCTTATTCTCATAATCCGTTATGGCTTTGATATTTTTCGCAATAATTTGGCTTCGCAATTGTGGGTCATTGATTCGATAGGTTTCTTGTAGAATTTTATGCGACACATCTTCATAGCTGGCCGTGATGCGACAAACCAACCCTTTGGCAAGCACCTCTTCTTTTGGGTTTCGTGCAAGAAATCCATTTTTGATAAAATTATTTTGAGTATCACTGATGGCTTGTACAAAACCAAAAGCACAATGGTGATTGGTCACTATCAATCCATTTTCTGAAACAAATGAACCTGTGCATCCACCAACACGTACAATGGCATCAATCAAACTGGTTCCGTTCGGGTTGTATAATTGTTCAGGAGGAATATTCATCCCGATTTTTTTCAAATCGATATTCTTTAAATCCGAAAGCAAAAACATGCCCTCGTCATGCTTTTTATTGGTGTGCGACACGCTAATAAAGCATAGGATAGAAACGACAGTAAAGGTGATCAATCTTTTCATAATATTGAGCAATAAAGTGCAGCCGAAATTAGGAATTTATCTCAGGCAGGCAATAGCTTTTCCACTTTACGAATTCCGTATATGGCATTGGTTAACCAAATACCCTCTGCTTGCTTGAGCATTTCCGGTGTAACGGGTTTTTCAATCAACACTTTTGGGGAAGTACGCAATTGTTCGATAAAGACCTGACGCATAATGCCGTGTACACATCCTTCTGATAATGGCGGAGTAATGTATGAACCATCTAATAAAACAAACAGATTAGAGGACGTTGCTTCGCATACGTTGCCGTTTTCATTGAGTATCAACGCATCATCCCATCCAACTTCGTGGGCAAATTTTGCTGCCATCACATATATCAATGCATTTCCTGATTTTAAGTTAGATAAGGCATTGCAGGGTTTGTAATTTTCACGATAAATACCCACTTTGTTAAGTATAGTTGGTTTCTCAATGACATCAAATACTTCAACCTCAGTTATACAATCATTTTGTGTAGGCAAATAAAAACCAACCCCATTTCGGTAGAGTGTGAGCCTTATCCGCGCATGTTGTTTACCTGCTAGGGTTGACATTAGCTTGTCATATAATACCCGGTCATCAGGCAATTGAGTAAATCCCAGTTGTTTCGCACCGCTAATTAACCTATTCATGTGTAAATCAAAATGTAGCGGAAGCCCATTTTCTACCAATATAGACTCAAATAAAAGGTCGCCATAAATAAATGCCCTTGGTATCATCGTGCGACAAAATAACATAAAATCAACTCAGCTTGCACGTTTTCAAGAAATCAGATATTATCCACAGTATCTTCACACGTTTTCTGTGCTCATTTTTTTGTGTAGGTTTGTCGCGCATTTGCAGGAATACCCAAACAAAATACCTGTATAAGTGCTTTAATATTAACAAACAAAATAAGCATTATTCATGAAAGACGTATTTATTGTTTCATTTGCTCGCACACCGGTAGGCACATTTGGTGGAACTTTATCTGCAATGAGTGCTACCCAATTGGGAGCCATTGCCATTAAAGGAGCTTTACATAAAGCAGGCATTAAACCTGAAGTGGTAGAAGAAGTATTTATGGGCTGCGTATTGCAAGCCAATCTTGGGCAAGCACCTGCAACACAAGCATCAATTTTTGCCGGCATTCCAAATAGTGTTCCTGCCACGACCATTAATAAAGTATGTGCATCGGGCGCCAAATCAATTATGTTGGCAGCACAAAGTATCATGCTTGGGCATAAAGATGTGGTTGTAGCAGGCGGAATGGAAAGCATGAGCAACAGTCCTTATTACCTTGAAAAAGCACGCAACGGTTACCGCCTTGGCCATGGTCAACTCATTGATGGCATGATTAAAGATGGATTATGGGATGTGTACAAAGATTTTCACATGGGGAA
>CAYSBE010000116.1:0-7423 GCA_964429245.1 uncultured Bifidobacteriaceae bacterium
TACGACTTTGGCGTGGCACATGATGCTATTTACACCTTACGCCTCAGTGAACACTATGCACTCAGTGGTTTTAAAAAAAATGACGAATGATGAATCACCCAATATGGCATGACAAGTATTGAAAGATGATTTTGAATTATTAAAAAAACTTTAGCGTGTTCACCCGAAAACTTTTAACTTACAACTGCTTGTCACGCTAAGGGCGTGAACATCCGTTAAAAAACATATATTGCATACAAATGTTGAATTTTTGATGTTAAAAGAATCAAAACGAAATGTCCTGCTATTTGCGCTGGGTTCATTTTTTATTGCTAACGCATTAATTGCCGAGTTCATTGGAGTAAAAATATTTTCAATGGAGGCTTCATTGGGTTTTACTCCCATGGATATTGAACTTTTTGGCAACAGCTTATCGCTAAACCTCACCGCAGGGGTATTGCTGTGGCCAATCGTGTTTGTAATGACAGACATTATCAATGAATATTTTGGCCGAAATGGGGTTAAGCTATTTACCTACATTGCATCTGCATTAGTTGCCTATTCGTTTTTGGCTGTTTATTTAGCCATTCATCTTACCCCTGCCGAATTTTGGATAAACCGCGAAACACCTGAAGGACTTTTAAACATGCAACAAGCATTCAAGGCCGTCTTTGGACAAGGTCTTTGGATTATTGCAGGCTCACTTACCGCTTTTTTAATTGGGCAATTCATTGATGTGACTACATTTCATTTTATCAAAAAAAGAACAGGAAACAAAGCATTATGGCTACGCGCTACAGGCAGCACGTTGGTATCCCAACTTATTGATAGTTTTGTGGTATTGTTTATTGCTTTCTATATTGGTGCAGGCTGGAGCCTGAAGCTGGTCTTGGCAATTGGTATCGTTAATTACCTATACAAATTTATTGTTGCCATAGCACTTACCCCTTTTCTTTATTTGTTACACAAAATTATTGATGCTTATTTAGGTAAAGAACTTGCAGAGCGTATGATGAAAGAGGCTGCTGCAGATTGATAAGAATCATTTTTTGAAAGCTGATCTTAAACTGTATTTTGCAAAAAACTTTAACAATTATGATACGTGGACCTTTTAATTTGCAAAAGTGGATTGACGAAAACCGTCATTTGCTAAAACCGCCTGTAGCCAATAAAAACCTATACCCAGAAGGAACCGATTATATAGTAATGATTGTTGGCGGTCCAAATGCCCGCAAAGACTACCACTACAATGAAACCGAAGAACTTTTTTATCAATTGGAAGGTGAAATCAATGTGCGCATTCAGGAAGATGGCCAACCACGCGACATTAAATTAGGACCCGGAGACATGTTTCTATGTCCGCCCAATACGCCCCACTCCCCTGCCCGAAGCGAAGGCTCTATCGGGTTGGTTATAGAGCGGGTACGCAAAGGAAAAGGTCTCATTGACGGATTGCAATGGTATTGCGAAAAATGCAACAACAAGCTGCATGAGTACTATTTTGAACTCAAGGATATTGAAACAGATTTCTTACCGCGTTTCAAAGAGTTTTATGCTTCCGAAGATTTGCGCACCTGTAAAAAATGTAGTCATGTGATGGAATCGGATCCCCGATTTGTTTAAGACAAAAATCTTTTCTTGCTATTTCTTGTTCTTCTAGTATGAGCAAAACAATTTATCCTTTTAATGTAACAACAATTGAAGGGGACGAAATAGCTTTATCAACCTTCAAAGACCAAGTAGTTTTGGTAGTAAATACCGCATCAGAATGTGGATTTACACCTCAATACGAACAACTCGAAAAAATATACAAACAATATAAAGACCGAGGCTTTACCATACTTGCCTTTCCTTCCAATAATTTCGGGCATCAGGAACCACTAAAGGGAAAAGAAATTGAACAGTTTTGCAGCATTAATTTTCGTACTACCTTTCCGGTATTTGAAAAGGTAGATGTGGTAGGAAAAGGAGCCATTCCGTTGTTTCAATTTTTGAGTAACAAAGCAAAAAATGGAAAAGTAAATATTGCCCCTAAATGGAATTTTCATAAATATTTAATCAATCGAAAAGGTGAGGTTGTAGATTATTTTTTACCCTTTACCAAACCAGATACCTCTCAGGTAAAACGAGCAATTGAAGCGTGTTTGAATGAATAAGTTCCTGCAATTGTTATTTTTGCCCATATGAAACTAGACATACTTGCCTTTGCGGCCCACCCAGATGATGTGGAACTAGCAGCTAGCGGCACCCTTGCAGCTCACATTGCCAAAGGTTACAAAGTAGGCATTGTAGATTTAACGAAAGGGGAACTTGGAACTAGGGGTTCGGCCGAGCTGAGGAAAAAAGAAGCAGCTGTCGCCAGCAATATATTGGGTATTCATGCCCGTGAAAACTTGGGTTTTAAAGATGGTTTCTTTCAAAAAGACGAAACCCATTTATTACGAGTTATAACCGCTATTCGTAAATACCAACCTGAAATTGTATTATGTAATGCCATTATCGACCGACATGTTGATCATGGTCGCGCAGCCGATTTGGTTCATGAGGCCTGTTTTCTATCAGGACTTCGCAAAATTATTACTGAATCAAACGGTAGCAATCAACAAGAATGGCGACCAAAAGCAACTTATCATTACATACAAGACCGATACCTTGCTCCTGATTTTGTAGTAGATATTACACCTTACTATGAGAAAAAGATGGAAAGCATAAAAGCTTTCTCTTCTCAATTTTACGATCCAACTAGTGATGAACCTGAAACAGCTATTTCAAACAAAGATTTTCTAATTTTTATTGAAGCCAGGGCAAGGCAGTTTGGACGCATCATTGGCACAACCTATGGTGAAGGGTTTAACGTAAAAAGAGCACCGGGTGTACAAGACTTGATGAAATTGTTCTAAGAATATGATTCCACTTTTTATTATCTAACAACAAAATTCAACTCAAGGATAATTTAGGGATGTACTTTTTCTTTATTCTACTATTACGTTTACAATAACATTCATTTTGGTAACAAATGATTCAATATTTTTGGAGTTAATCTTTTCTTACTGTAATCCGTTTTGTATTTAAATCATAGATATGTGTCACCTTGTTAGTGCATATACAACTAGAATTACTGAAAAGAGTAAAAACAAAAAGGCAAAACAGTGTTCTCATATATTTGTAGATATTTTGAATACTTTTATGCTAGTGTCGAACGCTCGATTTTAGAAAACCATGCTTACAATCAAAAATAAGAAGCTATAAAGTAACATAGACCACTTCTAATATCAAAAGTAACATATGCAATTCTAAATGCTATAATGGGACTTTGTTTAGTAACTATATTCTAACCTTTATAAAAACAATGGTTTAATAGCAATTTATGAAAAGTTGGGACAAGAGTATGCTAGAATTATGAATTTCAATTTCAATCAAATACTACAGGTAAAAATAATTCCTTATCTTATTTAGTAAGTGTATTAATTTTCTTTTTTAAATCAGCCTTAACTCCATCTGTTGAAATGACAATCATTTCAGTTCGCCTGTTCTTTTGATGCTCTTCTTCACTACAATCTGATTGAATAGGAGGTTCGCATTCACAATCATTTAATAAATTGGTTTCGCCCATCCCGATATAAGTTAACCTCTTTGGATTAGTAATATATCGTTTGACGTAAGCAGCAGAAGATTTTGCTCTGCGCATAGACAGATATTTGTTATACTTAACAGTGCCACGGCAATCTGTATATGAACGTAATTGTATAACCATATCTGGATATTCATTCATTAGTTTAATTAACTTGTCTAGTTGCAATGCTGCATCTGGCCTGATATTATATTTATTTAAATCAAATCTTATCACATCTATTTCTAACAACTCTGCAACATTGATCACTCTTTTTTCCATTGTTAAATAGGCTATGATGGTTCTAGGTTTATTGATAGGTTGGGTAATTGTATATGACTTATCAAAATACCCTTCTTTAGAAACTTTGATGGTATAAGAGACCGTATCTCCAATTGTTATATTTTCAATAACTTTAAGTGAATGACCAGTTTTTGGAGTAATAAGATTATTAAATTCTGATTTGGTTTTGTTATCTGTGATGACCATTCTTACACCCTCTAATGGATTACCAGTTTTGCTGTCTTTAACTTGCGTAAAAAGTGCAATCCCTTGATTTTTCTCTAGTGTAAGGTTTGCTACTACCTCATCCTCCTGTGTTTTAGTATCGGCTTTTATAAATCCTTCAAAATATTTCTCTTTACTACCAATCAATAAATATTCAACACCGGGTTCAATGTAAAATAAATATTGCCCATTAACTTTTGTAATATAGGATTGTATTAAATCACCTTTATCGTTGTATAAATCTACTTTTGTATTAGCAAGAATATTTCCTTCGAGATCTTTAGCTACACCATTAATTTTTTTACCAGTGGGAAATTGTTTAATAAGTTCGAATGCATAAATATCATCATCACCTTGACCACCTTCTCTATTAGATGTAAAATAACCATACTTCATGATATCATCTAGAACAAACGAAAAGTCATCAAATTGAGTGTTTATTGGAACACCTGCATTAGAAACTTTATTGAATTTACCATCTCCCATATCTGGAGAGAAATAAATATCTAGCCCTCCCAGACCAATGTGACCATTACTTGAAAAAAATAAAATCCGTAGATCTTCATGATAAAACGGAAACATCTCATCCGCCTCGGTATTGACTTCCGGTCCGGCATTAATAGCATTACTCCATGAACCATCTTTATTGCGTGTAACCATGTAAATATCAGATCCGCCAAATCCACCCGGCATGTCACTGCTAAAGTACATCACATTTCCGTCTAATGTTAATGATGGATGGCCTACGTTATACTCTTTATTATTTATTTTGAACGGTACTTCTTTTCCCCATTCATCTTTATCATTTTTCTCGCTAAAAAAAATACCGAATTTTACTGCGTTGTCTGATGACTTTTCTTCGTAATTATTTCGGGTAAAAGCCATTATTGTGCCTAGTGAATTAAACGAAGCAGGCCCCTCGTGAAGTTTCTTGTTGAGTTGCTTTCGAAATTGCCGAGGCTCACCAAGCATCATATCATCAATTCTGTCTGATACATACATATTTAAAAATGGTTTCTCATTCCAATTGTACAGCCGTTTAACTATATTAACTCCAACACGTGTAGAAGCAAAAACCATTTGATTCTTATAGAAGCATGCTCCAAAATCCTGAGCTTCTGTATTAATAGGGAGTATCGTAATAGTAAATCTCCCTTCATCCTTGGTAAGGATTCGCATATCTTTAGCCATCCGCGCGTATGACCTAGAGCGATTGTCATAGGGACGTGCTAGCGCGAATTTGTTTAACCATTTTATACTTTCATCGTAATTCGCCTTCATTCTTAATACAGAGGCGTAGTTAAAATAATCTTCTACTGTTGCTTCTGGTCCATTGATAAATAGCTCAAATGTCTGTATGCTTTTATCCAACTGGTTTGTTCTTTTATATGAGTGTGCCAGATTACGCAAACCGTTAACACTTATAATATCTATTGATTCATAATATTGAATCGCTTTCATATATGAGAAACGATTATAATATGAGTTTGCCCTTTTCTCTTTTGTAGATAATTGTGAATACACATTTGAACTAGCTAAACTCGCTGCTATTATAATTAGCAACAAGGATATTTCTTTTATAAACAGTTGCCTAAATTTCATAACACTAAAAATAACGTGGCGAAAAAACTTTAGATTTATCTTTATAAATAAGATCATAACTTAACATAACTTCATGAGATCCTTTATTAAAACGAACTGTGTTATTTACATACGACCAATCATAACTATATCCGAAGCGTAGTTGAGGTGTAAAATAAATACCTAACAAGAACCCTACAGCATCACCTGATCTAAACATTCCACCAAACTCTATTTGCTCTCTGTATACAAAAAATGTTGTCAAATCTGCTGTTATAGGCGCAGATTCAACTAGTTTAATAAATGTTGTCGGTCGTATCTTCCACATCTTTGACAAATCAAAAACAGCACCCCCAATAGCGAAGTAATGTCGCTCTTCTCCCTTGGTTGTAGATACTGAGCTTTTTCCATTATCTGCTTCAAAGTTGTTTTCAAATAATTTTGGTGCCGATATTCCCAAATACCATTTGTCAGTATTATAATATACTCCAACCCCGAAATTCGGCATTATTCTGCTTTGAATATCACTAGCAAAGGCTGGATCGTTATTTTGTACTGTAGCTAAATTACTTAAATCCGCCTGGATAATATTCACACCACTTTTCAAGCCCAACGAAATGTTTACTTTTCTATTTATCTTTAATCTATACGCATAATCACCATTTATTGAAGTTTGCTTGATAGGCCCTATCACATCATTTATAACTGATAACCCTACTCCAACTTTGTTATTCATAAATGGTGAATGAAGTGTTAAAGTTTGAGTAGTTGGTGCTCCATCAAAATCTACCCATTGCTTTCTATGTATTAACGCAATTGTCAATGCATCCCTAGTTCCTGCATATGCCGGATTGATAGAAAGCATATTGAACATATAGTTTGTAAACATAGGTATTTGCTGCGCATAGCAAGTACCAGATAGTATTAATATATTAATTAGTATAATTAATTTTAAAAAGACTTTATATTTATGAGTCTCCACTCGCTGAATCAATTTTATTTATAGTTTTCATTATTTTTTCCGACTTATGTATACATAACCCTTCTTGAAACGTTCATCTTCGGAAACTTCTGGTCCTAAATCTAAAATATAAAAATATGTTCCTACAGGCAGTTCCTTATCTGCAAATGACAATCCTAATTGATTTGTTCCATCCCAATTATTTTTATAGCCTTTGGTTTCATAAACTTTATTTCCCCATCTATTAACTACAATCAATTCATTATTTGGATAGTTCTCTATCCCTATAATTTCAAAATAATCATTCACACCATCATCATTAGGTGAGAACGCTTCCGGAATGAAAAATCCTCTACAATTTACATTTTTTGTAAAATCCAAAACAATAATTGTTCCAGTTGCGGAAACTGCTCCACAGCCTCCGGTTAATGGAATGCTATAATCAAATGTACCTGATACGGTTGGTGTACCGATTATGCTTATCATATCTGAAGTGAATATTGCACTCACACCTGTTGGTAGTCCGGTGGGTACTCCAATGCCGGTTGCGCCTGTGGTGGTATGTGTGATGGTTCCCAAAGAAGTATTGATACACAAAGTTGGTGTTGATGAAGCTGTACTTGTTGTGTTATCGAGTATGACAGTTATCGTTCCATTTGCTGATACTGTTCCGCAGCCTCCGGTTAATGGAATGCTATAATTAAATGTACCTGATGCAGTTGGTGTACCACTGATGCGTATCGTATCTGAACTGAATATTGCACTCACACCTGTTGGTAGTCCGG
>CAYSBE010000117.1:0-7369 GCA_964429245.1 uncultured Bifidobacteriaceae bacterium
CGGGACGATATCCTCCACCACAAGCTACCAATTGGTAGCTTTTTTTATTTCAGAAAAGATGAGATAGTCGGTTCGATCCCGAGGCTTCGGGACGATATCCTCCACAATCAAAGACCGATACATTATCGGTCTTTTTTGTTATGTGAAAAGGAAGTAACTCAGATGAAATATACTTTCATTAAAGATAAATCGATAATGCATTTTACGAAAAAACCCTGAGGTTATTTCCATTTAATTCAGTTTTGTATTGGGTAAGTGGTTCAGATGCAGGCCCATTAACAACAGCTCCTGTTGTGCTAAATACTGCACCATGATTTGGGCAGCGAAAACGATTGTTGCTAGCTTCAAAATTGACGGTAGTACCTTGGTGCGTACATTTTGATGCAACAGCTATATAATTTCCTGCAGTTGTTCGGGCTATAATGGTATTGTTAACCACACGTGAACCGCCATTGTTTTTTAGTGATGCATTTTCCGAAGCATTTAAATCAAGTGTGAAATCTACCGGTTGGCTATCCTTATCATCATTATCTTTCTTGCAGCCAATTGTGCATAATGACAACAGCAGACCGGCTGCACTCATACCCGTTAAGGCAATAAATTTTCTTCTATCAATTTCCATACACGCTTAACGCCATTTGAATCACGATGTTTTTTGCTTGCAATAATTTTACACATTCAAAACCGGTGTAAACATCAACTCACGTCATTTAAGTTCCCGTTTTTTTCCAAATTCCAAAATGTGGTCAATAAATTCATATGGTTTATAATTATTGAGTGCACATTGATGAAAAATAGCCGTTGCAGGTGTCATTCCAGGTAATGAATTTACTTCAATAAAAATAACTTCTACTTTAGATTTGCTAAATACGCGCACAAATGCATCTATGCGGCAATAGCCTTCCACACCAAGCACTTTGGCTGCTGCTTTTAGTTTTTCTTGCACTACTTTACTTATCATTTTTTGGTCGGCAGGTTTAGTTGCATAGCGGGCGGGAGTTATATTTTGCCCTTGACCTGCTAAAAATTTTTCTTCCAAACTCAATATTTCTGATTCGGCTAATGTTTCGCTGGGCTCAAAGGTTTCGTATTGCAATTTTCCCTTGCGATAGTGGGTAAGCATGCCGCCTGTGACTTCCAGAAAATGATTGGCTTTTCCTTTGTCAATGAACTGTTCAATTAAAAAATAATCTTTTCGAGGAAACTCTTCCTTAGGTTTCAGTTGTAGATTTTTTGCCAACATCGCATCAATTAAAACAGATGAGCGAAACACACCTGAAGCATAATGAATCAATTCATCGCGGTTATTAATTTTTTTCACAGCACTGCTACAGCCATCATCAGCGGGTTTAGCAATAAGCGGATAGCCAATAGCTTCGGCTTGTTGTATAAGTTTAGCTTCATTCTTTTTCCACGCATCTTTATATACCAACATATGCTCAGCAACCATGAAGCCATGTTTTTTTAGTAGCTTATTTGTTTCAAATTTATTGATTGTTATCTGCGAGCTTGCTACACCGGAGCCGTTGTATGGTATACGTAATTTGTTCAATTCTTTTTGTATGGTGCCATCTTCACCAGGTCGGCCGTGTATGGCAATAAACACCGCATCGCAGAGTTTGCTCAACTCTTTGTAGGTTATTTGCTGAGGTTTGGCGAGTGCATGCTCACTGCCATAGCGCAACAAAATGTCTTTGCATTCAGCTGCAATTTTTTCAATGATGGTAGATTTATGATAGTGTATTGCTTTTTCCTTAATATCATCAGCATTGTCTTTTAGCATGATGTTTATCGGAATCAAATACAATTCATGGTGATTGTCGTCACCTGTTATCAATACCGGGAAAGGCGCATATTTAGTTGAAGAAGCTAGTTTTTCATAAATATTTCGACCACTTTCAACGGATATATGTCGCTCGGTACTATAACCGCCCATCATAACAGCTACACGTATTTTTTTTGTCGCTTGTTTTTTATGGTTGTCAATTGCATTATCTAATTTTTGCAACAACAAAGCAGTATGGTGATGTGTTGTTTGCGATGCAATACGATCAGCAAGCGAGGTACGAATGATATACGTTAAAAACTGTGAGGGATTTAATCCGATTTCGGCAGCTTGGTGAAAAAAGAAAGAAGAGGGCATCATACCTGATGTGGTATTAGGGTCATTCAAAAAAATCTTTCCATCTTTATTGATAAATCCGTCAATACGAGCATACACATGAAAGTTGAAAAGGGTGAACAGCTTTTGGCAAGCAATGCGAATCTCTTCAATATTTTTTTCAGGTAAATCAATTGGGGTAATTTTGCGGCTTAGGCCAGGTAAGTATTTGCTGCGATAATCAAATACTTCTTTACCCTTTACAATTTCGGTAGGAGGGAGTGCAATAGCTTTCCCGTCATCATTTTTTATAACAATACAACTGAATTCACGACCCTCAATAAATGATTCTATCAGACATTCAGATTCGCTATAGTATCCTTCTAACTCAATTTCTTTTGATCCCTTAAATCCTTTTTCAAATGCTACATACAAATCATCAGGGTGGTAAATAACTTGATCATTGAGTATGCAAGGCAATCCGATACCTTCTTTTACATCGGTTATTTTTTGCAGCAATGCGATGCGTGATTTATAATCAGCCTTAGTCCATTCGGCAGCATTTATGCGGTTGATAAAAAATGCATTGTTCACAGCATGTTCAAAAGCCGTTTGGCTATCCAATGCAATCACACTTACGCCAACCGATGACCCTTGATTAGCTGGTTTTACTACGCATTGGGTATTAAAGTGTTTTTTTACATCAGCAAACAACTTTTTGCGATTTTGCGTCATCCAAGCTTTTTTGGATATGGCAAATGTTGTTGGAGCCGGAAAACCGGCCGCAGCCATCAACTGCTTTTGTACCCGTTTGTTCATGCCCAAAGCAGAGGGTAAGATGCCCGAACCTGTATAGGGGATATTAAGCCATTCCAACAAGCCTTGTATGGTGCCATCTTCGCCAAATTGCCCATGCAGCGCTAAAAAGGCAATATCAATTTTTGATTTTAGCTCATCATGTGACAATACTTTGCCAAGTTTTTTTGCCATTGCCAACCCATTATCTTTGTGAGCCGATTTCACATTTTCGGCATACAATTGTACAGGATGTTTGCTGTTTTTTATAAACTCAACAGGCGGGTAAAAATCTCTGATGCTGCCTTTGTAAATCAAATGCCAATCCAATTCGATAAACCGATTAAAGCTATCAACAAAAATGGGCACAGCTTGAAACAGGTTTTTATCTAGGTTATCATATACTGTGCGTCCTCCGGCAAAGCTTACTTCACGTTCGCGGGAGTTGCCTCCAAAAAATACGCCTACTTTAATCATGGTTTGGGAAATTGAAATATGAAGTCAAATATACTATTGCTAATAACAGTCATATGGTTTATTGTTCACAAGTTTTGGCACGGTGTATGCTTTTGTTCACGGAATGTTTTAATTTTACACCATTATACTTCCTCAATCAACTTTGTAGTTATGAAAAAATATGCAATTTCATTAGCCTTCATATTGCTAATCTTGTCGGCTCAAGCACAGCAAAAACAAACAATGCCAGAAATTAGTTTGAAAGATGTAAATGGTAAAAGTGTAAATACGGGTGATTACAGCCGAAATGGAAAAATTACCATTATCAGTTTTTGGGCAACTTGGTGCACGCCATGTAAAAAAGAGCTTTCAAATATCAATGATTTGCTGGATGAATGGCAAAAAAAATATGATGTTGAATTAGTAGCAGTATCAACTGATAATTCACGAAATGTACCTAAAGTAAAGCCATTTGTGGAAGGTCAAGGTTGGGACTTTGCATGCTTGCTTGATGTAAACGAAGATTTGAAACGTGCTTTGAATGCACCTATAATTCCATTCACCGTATTGCTTGATAAAAATGGGGTAATTGTATACACCCATACAGGGTATGTAGAAGGAGATGAATTTATCTTAGAAGAAAAAATAAAAGAATTGGTGGCAAAACCATAATCATAAAAAAAAGCTACTTCGGTAGCTTTTTTTATGGGAAAAGTTCAAAAAAGACGGCTAGAATAAAATGCATGTATTAAGAAATGGCATTGATTTACTTGCTAAATAAATCAGAGATACTTATATCTTTCTTTTGCCACTTACGTCTAAATCTTACATCTAACTTCAGATCCCAAAACCCAAAAACTACAACTTAAATAAATTATTTCCAACCCTGTTCGCCCAAAAGGGGAACAAAGGCAAAGTCACTCAATACAATTTCTTCAAAATCAGTTTGGCTTTTCCTTACCACCGTAATCATTTTCTGTTTTTGCAAATTACCAACCGGTATAACCAGTATACCACCAACTTTTAATTGTTGTTTCAATATTTCAGGTATAATTGGAGCTCCTGCAGTTACAATAATTTTATCATATGGCGCATGGGTAGCCCAACCATTGGTGCCGTCACCACACGTTAAAACAGGTATATAGCCTAAAAAGGTAAGCATCTTTTGTGCTTTTAAGGATAGTTTTTCAATGCGTTCAATGCTGTACACATTTGCACCCATTGCCAATAATATAGCTGCTTGATATCCTGAACCTGTACCAATTTCAAGTACTTTGTCACCTTTCTTTACATGCAGCACCTGCGATTGAAAAGCTACGGTGTAGGGCTGAGAAATGGTTTGACCTTCCCCTATTGGAAAAGCCTTGTCTTCATAGGCATGCGATTGGAAGGTAGAAGAAAAAAAATAATGACGGGGAATATCCATCATCGCTTTTAGCACAGCTGTATCGTATATTCCTTTTTGTTGCAAAAGCGCTATGAGCTTTTTACGTTCTCCTTTTTGTTTGTAATCGTCTTTTAACACCACCGCAAATTACACGATTCATTGGCTGATATGTTTTCATTTTCACACATCATCTTGTAACACAAAAGTAAAAGTGTATATTTTTATAGTACACTTTTTTGGAAATAGCATTTTTAGTGAATAAGTGAAATGTAATATATTCTTCATGCCACGTACTTTTGATGTGCATGACAATAATAAAAATGGGTCTTGTAGGCTCGAATGAAACCATACGTAAGCATGCCCGCATGTTTCAGCACATCAGCGGATTTAACCTTACTGGTATTTATGACCATCAGCAGAATGAAGCACATGCCATTGCCAAGGAATTTGATATTCCTGTTTTTAAGAGCCTTCAAGAAATTATTGATGCATCAGATGCTCTTGATATACAAACCCCGGTAGGTATGCATTATAAATATGCATCGCAGGCATTAATGTATTCGCGTCATGTATTGTTAAGTGGAATAATATCGGAAGATATACGCGAAGCGAGGCAGCTAAACGACTTGGCCATTGAAGCTCAGGTAAACTTAAAAGTGTTGCAAGAAGATAAACTTCATCCTGAGGTGAAAAAGCTAAAAAGACTGAGCAAGCGGCCAGTGTATATTGAGTTAAATCGCTTTCAGCATAAAGTGCTGAGTATTTCTAATGACTCGTTGATTTTTGGTGCATTGCTCAATGACCTTGAATTGCTCACGTATATTACGGGTTCCAATATCAGAAAAGTGACAGCCAATGCCACACAGCTGTTTAATGATTTTGTAGACTTTGTAAATGTGCGCCTCGATTTTGAAAATGGCTGTACGTGCAATATCAATTGCGGCAATTTTGAAAACGGACAAAACAGCAACATGCGGATTTTTCAAAAATCAGAATGTATACGTCTTGATTTGGAGACATATCAAATTACTAAACTGATTAAAACAGATGCAGGTGAACTGGCAGAAGTTCCTTATCCTGCTTCACGTATCAAGCAAGAAGATTTGCTGGCCGAAGAGTTAGCCGAATTTGCTGAAGCCGTTCATAGCCGCAAACGAACCACGCAAGATGTATATCAAGCGTATCAATCATTAAAAGTAGCTCATCAGATTATTGAGAAATTCCATCCCAGTACCTTGTTTGATGCAGGGGTGGTATAAAAAAACATTATGTTTGCTGCGCAAATATGAGACCGAATCGCTTTTTACCGTTTACTTTTATTTTGTCTGCAATAGCCATTTCCGGCTGTGAGTTTTCTGATAAAGAGGAAGCAAAAGTTGCATCTTATATTTATGTTCCATCTGTGCAGATGCAAACTCCCAACGATGGTTCGCAGGGGTCTAATACACACCAATTCGAGGATGTTTGGGTGTTTGCAAACAATACATTTATCGGAAGTTATGGTGTGCCGGCAACAGTGCCCATTCCCTTGTCGGGTAATGTGCAGATAAGGGTGGAAGCAGGGGTAAAAAAGAGTGGACAGGAATATGAACGGATTATTTACCCGTTGATGAAATCTTCAACTTCTCAACTTGCTTTAGAGCCCGATAAGGTAGATACGGTATTGCCCGTTTTTACTTTTTTTGACAATGCTGTTTTTTCTTTTATCGAAGATTATGATCGTATTGGTACAAAGTTCACCATCAATCCATTGTATTCAGGTCCGGGTGATACCATTATTCGTTTTCAAGGAGCGGATGCGCGGGAGAGTGGAAAAAATTCAGGTCGTGCTGTCTTACGTCCGGGAAATACCGTTTTTCAAATGTTCACTTCAGATGAGTATGTTTTGCCTGGCTTCAATCAACCGGTATTTTTAGAGATGGATTTTAATGCCAACCTTCAATTGGTAATAGGATATTATTATCAAGAACCTAATCAGCCAGCAAGTGGTGCCACCGAAATTATTAGGCTTGCACCAACGGATGGCAAATGGAAGAAAATTTATTTGGCCCTGAATCAGGAAATTGCCCCACGTGCCCCAAATACCCAATTTAAATTTTATATTGGCTTGTTTAAAAATGCCGATTTTGAAGCAGATGTGAGGCTTGACAACATAAAACTGGTTTACCTTGATTAGGAATAGAAGAAAACATACCACCATCTTTATTTTGTTCGATTATTTATCGGCCATCATATCATGGTTTACATTTTTTGTGTACCGCAAATACTATATAGAGCCCGGTAAATTTGGTTATAGCATTCCATTTGAAACAAGTCAGAATTTTTACCTCGGTTTGTTATACATTCCTTTGTTTTGGCTTGTACTTTACTATATAACAGGTTCGTATACAGATATTTGGCGCAAGTCAAGGCTAAAAGAATTGGCCAATACATTTACCATTAGCTTATTTGGTGTTGTTGTGATTTTTTTCTTGCTTTTGTTGGACGATGAAGTAGCAAACTACAAAGATTATTACTATACATTTTTTACTTTATTAACACTTCATTACGGCTTCACCATTTTGTTTAGGGTGCTATTTGAAACTTATATTAAATCAGGAATTGCATCGGGCAAATTTGGATTTCCAACA
>CAYSBE010000118.1:0-3051 GCA_964429245.1 uncultured Bifidobacteriaceae bacterium
CTGAAAATGCTTCTCCAAAAGATACACTAGCAGCATTTAATAAAATAAACGACTTGCGTAAACGCATATTAAAGGGGGAACGCTTTGACTCGCTTGCAGCAAAATTCAGCGAAGACCCTTCTGCTGCAAAAAACTACGGCAACCTCGGATGGTTCACTGCATTTTACATGATCTACCAGTTTGAGAATATGGCTTACACCACACCCAAAGGTCAAGTATCAGTCCCGTTCCGCACAAAATATGGCTATCATATCATTAAAACTATAGATAGAAGACCGGCAAGAGGAGAAGTAAAAGTGGCCCATATCATGCTACAAATTCCACAAAATGCGGATGAAGTTGTAACCGTAGATACCAAAAAAACCATTGACGATATCTACAACAAGCTGATGGCAGGTGCAAGTTTTGATTCGCTTGCCAGAGAATACTCTTCAGATATGAGCTCAAAAAATAATGGTGGTGTGATGAACTTTATGGCAAGTTTGAGCAACTATCCTGAACAATTTAAAGATGTAGCGTTTACTACACCAAAAGGACAAGTTTCAAAACCATTTCGTACAGATTACGGATGGCATATTGTGAAAACATTGGAAGTAAAACCTGTACCCGAACTCACCGAAATACAAGATAACCTTAAGAATAAAATTACACGCGACTCCCGTTCGGAAAGCAGCCGATTTGCCGTAGCTGCAAGAATAAAGCGTGAAAATAAATACAAAGAATATCCTGATGTGTTGAAAGATTTTTCTTCAAAACTTGATTCAACATTTTTGGATGGAAACTGGGAGCCTGATTTGAAAAAAATTAACGATAAAACCATCGTATCTTTCAATGAACGCAACTTCGGAACACATGATTTTGCCAATTTTTTAAGAAGTCAGCAAGAGCCTCACAAAGGGGAGTCGGTTGATATGGTTGTTAGAAACCTTTACAAAAATTACACCATAGAAAAAGCCTTGGAATATGAAGAAAGTATTCTTGAAACTAAGTATGAAGATTTTAAATACCTGATGCAAGAATACCATGATGGCATTATGCTATTTGATTTGAAGGACAAAAAAGTATGGAGCAAATCTGTATCTGATACCATAGGGCTTGAAGCGTTTCACAAACAAAATGCAACTAAATATATGTGGAAAGAACGCCTTAAAATTTACACAGTACTTTGTTTGGATGAAAAAACCGAATTAGCTGCAATGAAAATGGCAAAAGCAGGGAAATCAAATGCTGAGATTCTAGCCAAATTAAATAAAAAGATAAAAGGTGCTGTAATTATTGATTCAGCAAAATATGAAAAAGGTGCAAATCCTGCTTTTGATAAACTATGGGATACAAAAGGAGTTGTAGACCTTCCAAACGAAAATAATACGTATCGTTTTCAGATTGTGTTTGGTGTAGTTCCTGCTGAGCCTAAATCGCTCAAAGAGGCCAAAGGACCGGCAACCTCCGATTATCAAAATTATCTAGAAAAAGAGTGGATTCAGGAATTAAGAAACAAATATCCTGTTTCTATAAACAATCCTGCTTTAGGTAATCTTTTCAAATAAGCAATATGAAATTAGCAGCATGCCATATACTTATGCTATGCTGTGTGTTGTTGTGTTCTTGCTCAGATAGCAATACAAAAGGAGAGAAACCCATCGTATGTGCCTATAATGAGTGCCTCTACCCTTCTGATTTAATTCCGCTGTTTGATGAACAGATGAACTACAGTGAATCTGACAGCTTGCAAATTATTGAATCTTTTACCCGACAATGGTTGCTAAATCGGGTATTATCAAAAAAAGCAGAAGAGAATCTAAACGAAGAAGAAAAAGATGTTGAAACGCTTATAAACGACTACCGCAAATCGTTGCTAATTTATCGATACCAACAAAAAATTGTATCAGAGCGTATTGATACTTTTGTATCAGATGTAGAAATGAAAAAATATTTCAAGACACATCCCGATGATTTTTCACTCACACAGCCTATTGTTCGTATCAATTATGTAAAAATCAAACGCGATTCTAAGGCAATGAATAAAATAGAGGCCTTACTAAAATCAAACTCTGCTTCTGATAAAACCAAACTATTCCAACTGTGTGTTATGCATGCTGAAAAACAATTTTTGGATGACGAAGCATGGATGCTATTGGATGAGGTTAGAAAAGAAATACCTATTGAGTCCTATAATGACGAGCATTTTCTAAAAAACAACAAATTCGTTACAATTAATGAAAATGAATCCATCTATTTACTTCGCATCTTCGACTACCGTATTCAAAACGGCCCTACTGAATATGCATTTGAAAAAGAAAAAATAAAAGCAATTATCACACAACAGCGCAAAAACGAGTTTCTAAAACAGCTTGAAGAAGACTTACTTAAAAACGCAGAAGTTGACGGAGAAATAAAATCACAAGCCAAATGAATCTAGAGTTGCTTCGTGAACATTGTCTCTCAAAATCAGATGTGGAAGAAGGATTGCCTTTTGGACCCGACACACTTGTATTTAAACGCAATGGAAAAATATTTCTACTAACAGGATTCGAAGAGCCCCTACAAATTAATGTAAAGTGCGACCCAGAACAAGCGGTGATGTTGAGAGAGACATATGATGCTGTTTTGCCGGGATATCACATGAATAAACAGCACTGGAATACGGTAATTATAGATGGGAGCATTCCTCAAAAAACAATACTATCTTTTATAGATCAATCCTATGAATTGGTGGGGGCAAAGGCCAAAAAGAAAAAAGTGTGAGAAATAATTTAGGTTTGTAAGTAATCGAATATAAATATGATAAATAGAATTTCCATAACCGCAATCCTAACGGTATTTAGTTTTATTGTTTATGCGCAACAGCCTAAACTTTCTCCCCACACCAAACAGGTTCTATTTAATATTGATCAGCAACACGCTTCCGATATTTCTTCTTTATACAAAATTGGAACCAATGGTCAGAAATATTATGGCGCCCTGATAAAAATTTCTAATGCTGCAGATGCTGAAATAAGTCTTAAGAAATTAGGCGCACATATTGCCACACGTGCCGGAAAAGTTTGGTCG
>CAYSBE010000118.1:3151-7165 GCA_964429245.1 uncultured Bifidobacteriaceae bacterium
AAGTCTTAAGAAATTAGGCGCACATATTGCCACACGTGCCGGAAAAGTTTGGTCGGTAAAAATACCCGTTTCTCAACTAGCACTCATCCAACAATTAAAAGGCATAAGCTATGTTGAGCTAGACCAACCCGTAAAACCACAAATGAGCGTGGTTAGAACAGATACAAGGGTCGATTCTGTTCATAATGGTATTGGCTTAAATACCAAGCTAAGCGGTAAAGGAATAATTGTTGGCGTAATTGACTTTGGTTTTGACTACAACCATCCGGCATTTTATGATACAACAGGCAATATCTTTAGGGTAAAAAAAGTATGGGAGCAGGGCGGAGTAGGAACTCCACCATCAGGCTATAATTATGGCAGAGAATTGGCAGATACTGTTGCTATAAAAAGTGCTACAACAGATAACAACAAACAAACACACGGAACCAATGTGGCAGGCGTTGCGGCAGGTTCGGGTGTAGGCAGCCCGCTATCGGGCAGAAGACACAGGGGAATAGCTTATGATGCTGATTTGGTTTTTGTGTGTGTAAGAAGAGATAGTATTGAGCAACAATGGAAAGAAGGTGGATTTTCTGATTTTGTTGATGCGGTATCCTATATTTTTAATTACGCAAATGAAATGCAAAAGCCTTGTATTATTAATATCAGTTGGGGTTCGCATTCAGGACCTCACAATGGCACCACTTTGCTGAATGAAGCATTTGATAATATGACCGGTGGCGGTAGAATTATTGCAATGAGTGCCGGAAACGATGGCGAAGACCTAATTCATTTGAGTAAAACATTTTCAGCAAACGACACCGCCTTACATACTTTTTTAACCTTTACCAATACAGACTACCGAAGAACTTGGGCTGATGCATGGGGTGAAGAAGGAAAATCATTTTGTATGAAAGTTTCCCTATTTCGAAATGACAGTATCAAACAAGAATCACCCGTTGTGTGTACCAATGACACCTTTTTCGTTCATCAGTTTATAAATGTTGCAGGTGATACTTGTTCTGTTGAATTTAATTCTTCTTCTGCAGAGTATAATGGACAAACCCGAATTACAGCAGATATTTTCAACAGAACCTCCGATTCGGTTTTAATTTCATTTTATGGTAATGAGGGCAAAATTCACACCTGGAACGAATACTATTACTACGGATACGACAAAGGATTTAAATCAGAATACACTTCATTCAATAAGTCTTGGGCTACTACAGGAAATAACGAAACAACTGTTAGTGACATGGGAAGCGGAAAACAAATATTGCTGATAGGTGCACATGCTTCAAAAACAAGCTTCAGAAATCTTGCCGGTCAAACCTTGAGCTATGAAAGCTATGTTCAATCAGGCAATATTACTCCTTTTTCCAGTAGAGGTCCTTTAACGGATGGCCGTATTAAACCCGATATCTCTGCCCCGGGTTTAACCATGGCAAGTCCATGCAGTTCGTATGACCTTGACTATACCCCATCAGGTGCGCGTAGTGATATGCTTGTAAATACTTACACACATCCTGTAACCAACAGAGTATACTATTACAGTGAATTCACCGGCACTTCTGCTTCATCACCTGTTGCTTCGGGAATTATTGCGCTGATGTTGCAAGCAAGTCCGCAAATGTTTCCATTCCATGTCCGCAATATTTTTGCAGAAACTGCTATGGAAGATTCCAAAACAGGCCAACTTCCTGCGCAGGGTAATAATACGTGGGGATTTGGTAAAATCAATGCCTATGCTGCGGTGAAAGGTGCCATTCAAGTATTAGGCGTACAAAAAATATCCGGCAAAAAACTAAATGCATCCTTGTATCCTAATCCGGTTGCAAATGACGAAAGCACAACCATTCATTTCAAATCAGAAATGGCTGAAAATATCCTTTTTGAACTTTATGATATAAATGGAAAACTTATCCAACAAGAAGAATGGAATTGCCAGGAAGGGATAAATGAGAAAGTAATTACGCTTAACGGTTACCAATCCGGACTTTATGCAGTTAGATTACAATCGGTAAGCGGTGCTCTAAGCATGAAGTTGATGATTCAATAATTGCATTGGAATATTGATAAAATAAGTGTCCCATTTTTTCATACGTTTGTGACAGAATAATTTGATACATGCAACCAACGAAACAAATCATCATTCAACTGGAGGAGCTTACCAAATTGGTTAGGATTTTCAATCCTTCGGATAAATTGCATCATGAAGTATTGAAAAGAAAATGCAATGAGTTGTATGAGCACATTTTGTTACTTGATGACTTAAGCGAATTTGAAGAGGAGGTTCCTATGGGTGTTTTACCTGTTTCGCAAGAGACATCTGCTGAAAATATCCTTGTTTCCGAAATTCAACCCATCATCATGGAACAGGCTTTAAGTATTGAAGACATTGCTTCGAATGAACCTGTAATTGAGAATGAACCTGAGGAGCAAATTGCCCTAACTTTTGAAGAAACTCAATTAGAAGTGTTTGACGTTGAGCCTGAGATAATAAAACCGGAAGAGCCAGCAGTTGAGCCTATTTCTTCTACTCCTCATTCCGAAACAAAAGATATTACAGAGCTCTCTTTACACGAAAAACTTTCTTCGTTTACAGAAAAGCAAACGGGCCTATCTGACAGATACAGCCAAAAAATAGATAGCCTGAAAAGTGCGATTAGCTTAAATCAAAAGATAGCATTTGTGAACCTGCTCTTTAAGGAAAATGTAGTTGAGTATGCAAAATCAATCGAGAAATTGAACCAGTCACAAAATATTGATGAGGCCTTAAGGTATTTCACTGAATTGAAACACAGCTATGGATGGGATTCAGGAAACGAATTGGTAAAGGAGCTTCAATTGTTGATTGAAAAACGATTCTAAGAACCACTTCCCTCTTTCAATCTTTCTGCATTTTCTGCTAGTTGCAATTGATCAATAAAGTCTTGAATTTCTCCATTCATCACCTCAGGTAAATTGTATACCGTATATCCAATGCGGTGATCGGTCACCCTTCCCTGCGGGTAGTTGTATGTCCGGATTTTTGCTGAGCGGTCTCCTGTAGAAACCATGGTTTTTCTGGAAGAGGCAATTTTTTCGTTGTGCTTTTGCAACTCAATTTCATATAATTTGGTGCGGAGCATTTGCATGGCACGTTCACGATTTCCATTTTGTGTTCGCTCTACCTGACACACAACCACAATTCCTGATGGCTTGTGGGTTAGCATCACCTTACTCTCTATCTTGTTTACATTCTGTCCTCCTGCGCCACCCGAACGTGACGTTTGCATTTCAATGTCTGCAGGATTAAGTTCTACATCTACCTCTTCTGCTTCGGGCAATACCACCACGGTTGCCGCAGAGGTATGTACGCGCCCCTGTGCTTCGGTATCGGGTACGCGCTGCACGCGGTGTACACCACTTTCATATTTTAGTATGCCATAAGCATCATCTGCCGATACTTCAATAATTATTTCTTTGTAGCCACCAACAGTACCCTCTGTAAAATCTATAACATCATATTTAAGTCCACGCTTATCTAAATAGCGCATGTACATTCGTGCAAGATCTCCTGCAAATAAACTTGCCTCATCTCCACCTGTACCCCCTCTTATTTCCAATACTGCAGGTTTTGCATCTTCCGGATCTTTAGGTACAAGCATCATACGAATCTGCTCTTCCATTGGTACTAATGTTGGCTCGAGTTCCTCTAATTCTGCTTTTGCCATTTCCCTCAATTCTGGATCTTTTTCGTTTGCCAATACCTGTCGACAATTATCAATATTGCCAACCAGGTTTTTATACACGTGATAATGGTCTACAATTTTTTGAAGATCGCGGTATTCTCGGTTTAATTGGGTAAACCTTTTCATGTCACTCACTACTTCAGGCTGACTAAGCATATCTTCAACTTGCTTGTAGCGAATGTATATTGCTTCCAGTTTTTCTAACATCTGTTATCGAAGAATTTTTGTTTGGGCGGCAAAGATAGCAGATTGACTAATTGTTATGGGTGTATATCTTAACTTTTTCAGCATTTCGTAT
>CAYSBE010000119.1:0-7160 GCA_964429245.1 uncultured Bifidobacteriaceae bacterium
ATTAAAGAAAAAATGAATGCAGATCTTTATAATGAAATATCAAGTCATATATCAGATGATTTAAAAGTTGTTTGTTATAAAGTAAATAAAAGTTTTTTAATAAAAATTGAAATAACAACTGAATCAATATATAAAGTAAGTAGAATCCTAATATACAAATCAGTTGGTGGAAGTGAATTCTATGCTGTTTATTTTTACAGGCCAAATTACGTAAATCCAAAAATATATTTTGATGAATTTAATCAAGGAAAGTTTTTATGTACATACAAAATAAAAATTGTAAACTCAGATGAAACAGAAACAATAATAAATTTATAAAAAATGGAAAATAAAATAGTAGAATACATCGAAAACGAACAAGCATATTTAATGTATAATCATCCTACAAGAGGTGCGTGGGCAGAATTTTATAGACACCCAAATAATAATGACACATATATAAAGATTACGGCATTTTTTTATCAAAGTGGTTATATCCCTGTACATAAACATCATGATACAGAGGAACAATTTGTAATACTAAAAGGGACATGTACATACTTTATTAACTTCAAAAGATACACTGCTAAAGAAGGTGATGTAGTTATCATTCCTGCCAATACATGGCACATAAATCCTTACAATAACAGTTACACATCTTTGATTTATATTATAACTAATATTAATGGATATTTATTAGACTTTTACAATATATACTATCAACAGGCACAAAAAGAACTTTTTGTGAAGAACAAGAATGGTGTACCAAATCCAACTCAAATGTCGCAAATTAGTAAAACATTAAATGAATCTACTCAATTTCAGCTTCCAGTTACAACATTATTATCTCAAAGTTTTCGTGAATTATTTAAAAAACAAGAGAAAAGTTATAAGCGATTATCTTACTAAAGAATTAAGATGTTAAATTCTAGTACAATAATCTCAATAATAAATGAAATCATCGGAGGCAAGTTTATTAATACTGAAAACTAAAAACATGAGTGTAGCCATACACCAACATATGGCTTATCAAATTGTACTTGCAATAGAAAAACCATTTGATACAGAAATTAATGAAACAAAATACGAAGAAATATTCGGCTTTATTATTAAACCAAATGTTTCGCACTCTTGTTTGGTAAACAATAGTTCATTACTCATCATAAATATAGAAACTAACTCTACATATTCTAGCAAACTAAATTCTATCCTATTATCTAATCCGATGTACATATTTAAAAGTCAATTGGATATTGCTATAATTTTAGAGATTGAATCACTAGGATCAGGTTTCTTGAACGTAAATGAGTTACTAGAATCTAAAACATTTGATACACATCAAATAGCTGATGAAAGAGTCAAATTGATGCATAAAGTTATTCATGAAAAATACTTTGAACATTTATCACTTGAATATTTCAGCGATTTATTGAGTTTATCCGAATCAAGATTAAGTCGTATTTTCAGAGAACAAATGGGCACAAACTTTACCAATTACATACAATGGACAAGGCTAAAACATGCGATATTGGATTTGTTGCAAGAAAGCAAGCTATCATTAACTGAAATTGCATTAAAAAACGGCTTCTATGATTTGCCACAATTTAATAAGTATACGAAAAAAATGATTGGGGTTAGCCCAAAAATGATAAGAAAGCACAGCGAATTGATACAAGTTTATTAAACAACATGCTTATATAATTGCATCTTAAACTTATATAAATATTATTATTATGATTAATCAAATTCAAAAACCACTTAGACTAATCCTATGGGAAAAGTCACTCGTATTCGATTCAAATCTTGACGGAGACGGTTTAGGTACACTATGGCATCCAGAAGGAACATTTCAAATAGGGGCAATGCCTGTAGTAAAAGGGAGTCAAAATATTGCTGCCTTTTTTAAACAATTTTTTTCGTATGGACTGTTCACAAAGCTAGATCACGAAATGATTGAGGTTTGGGATTTAGAAGATGTACTGATTTACAATGCGACTGCTATTTACACAAAGCCTGACGGTAGTATATTGAAAGTACCTTATACCAATATAGTGAAGTATAAAGATAATTTATTTTGGGATTATAGGGTATTTATTGACACAGCTCCTTTGAACTCTTAACCTTGTTTTGAAATTCGTTCGTTAATATTATTTGTACCAAATGAAAGTTGTATTATACCGAAACTTCGGTGGAACCAATGTATTGGAAATGGCAGAAATACCAGAACCAGTAATAAACTCGAAAGAAGTATTGGTGAAAGTAAATGCGGTCTCGTTGAATGCTTTGGATTGGAAATTTAGGAAAGGGCAAATGAAACTCTTATCGGGCAGAAAATTCCCCCAATACGTGGGGGGCGAATTTTCTGGCATAATTGAAAAAGTAGGGAACGAAGTTACAGCATTTAAATCGGGCGATGAGGTTTTTGGCTTTATAGACAGAAAGAAAATCGGGGGAGCATTACAAGAAAAAATTTCTGTACATGCATCCCTTATTTCAAATAAATCTCCAAATATATCATTTGAACAAGCAGCATGTTTGCCAATTGTGGGGATTGCTGCATACAAAGGTTTGCATGAAGTTGCTCAAATTAAAAAAGGACAACATATATTAATAAACGGCTGTACCGGTAATATAGGTATTTGGGCGGTACAGCTTTGTAAGAAAGAGGGTCTACATGTAACAGGTGTTTGCCACCCAAGTGGGTTTGAATTTGCAAAATCTATTGGATGTGATTATCTAATTGATTATACAACTCAATCATTAGAACAACACCCAATTTTATATGATATCATTTTTGATACAGCTTCAGTTTTAAGTTATAATAAGATAAAATACAAATTAAATAACAAAGGAATATTTTTAAATCCTACTCCTGGGCTTTCCCAAATTCTATCTAGTTTTATTAATAATATATTCTCTTCTAAAAAACAAGCTTTAGTGCTTGGGTCACCCAATAAAGCCTATTTAAAAATATTATCAGATACACTGGATGATTACAGTTTTAACATTCCAATTAATAAGGTATTTGAATTTTCTGAATTTAAATCTGCTTATGATTATGCCGAGAAAGGTGGAATTATTGGGAAAATTGTAATACGTATATAATATACTTAATTAACTAAACATACCAAATTTCGTGCAATATTGACTATCCAATAAATTAAACAATTGGTATTGAACTATAAAGTTATCATTGTACTATAAAGTATAAACATTTGCTTATGATAAATGATAATTCGTTTGAGTAAATAATTGTATACTTACTTACTGCATTTCGTTGTATCTAATATATTACAAGTTATGAATAAAAAATATTCTGAAATTGCTATTGTAATTTTAGCAGTTATTGTTGGTTTAGCATTTGTACTTGTTGCAATCTTTGAACTAGAAAAGTGATATCATGTAAAGACAAGATTTTTATCATTTGAACTTTCACTAAATTGCTAATCTGAAGTATGCGAGTTGCATATAAATAATACGGCTAGGCTTCAAGATTTATGAACTAGCAAAGTAGTTTATTTATAATATTAAGTTCAACAAATTATTTTTTGTAAATGATTAAACTTTATTGTATGATCAAAATCAAATTGGTTTAATATAAACTACATGAAAAAATATTTAGTTATTTCGAGCTGCTTATTTAGCATAAGCCTTTACTCTCAATCCATTCAGCAATTAAAAGATTCAGCTGCTGCTTTTCCTGAAATGCCAAGAGAAACAGCCGATTTGCTGCCTTTTACAAATGGAATACCAAGCTTTTCATCAGGGGCGCCTTTTAACGATTTAGAATTTACCATTTTTGATACTGATTATATGGATGGTGAAAACAGCGGTGGAGATGTTTTTATGCCAGTTGACCCCTCTGATGCATTTCCGGGTTCAAATAAAGTAAAATTAATTCGATGCATCTTAAATACTGATTTGGATTTAGCCTACCAAAGTGGAAAAACAGATAGGGTTATTTTGGGTGTTTCTGAAATTGCTGTTCCGTTTTTCTTAAGAGGTAATGATGGGATAGATAATGACTATTGTGTAATACAGCATATGGATTTTAACTATGGCTACATTCAACTTCGTGGTCAACCTTCTGATTACCGTTTAGTTTATTGTACTAAAGCAGAAGGATGCAAAACTACTGGATGGTACTTATTTTATACAGCCAATAATGCTATTGATTTAATCGCATTCATTTTTCCTTGTTGGGACATTGAACCAGCTGTAAGTGGAAACCCTCCCAATAACCTAAATCCAATTTGTAATTCAGATAGTACTTTAAGTTTATTAAATCCAAATCACTTTAGGTACGCACAACCAATATCTGCCACACCTAGCATACCTGAAGCCATCACTCAATTTGGATCAAATGGAAAAGAAATTATAGGCGGAATGACAATGGATAAATCAGGAAACACTTACTTCTTCGGACTAACAGACGGTAACTTGGACGGAAAAGCTGATAGTGAAAATGAAATATTTATCAATAAAATTGCGCCCAATGGCGAGCAGCTTTGGGTAACCGAATTACCAATGAAAGAAGGTACACTCTTAAAGGCGGGTGTAACCGATAGCCTGTATTTATACGTAGCAGGCAGAACACAAGGTAACCTACCCGGATTTACGAATGCAGGAAAATGGGATGGTATTTTATTGAAAATTAGTTTAAACAATGGCGAAATTGTGGCAATGAACCAATGGGGCAACCCTGGTATTGATGGATACGGTAACATCACACAAGATGACGCAGGCAATATTTTCGTTTCGGCACAAGGATCCATACCTGGTGGTGGCGGAACAGATGATGCATATTTAGTTGCAAAACACCAAAAGTCAAATCTTCAAAATGTTTGGCGCACTCTCAATGCACCTAATGCGTCCGGCTTCATTGCATCCTCTGAAGCATGGGGTGGAATTACTTATGTGCCTACTGCTACCCCTGGTGTTGGTAGGCTTATTGTTGCAGGTTGGTATTTTTCCAACCTTGGTGCTAATGCCTTTCTCTCTGTTTATGAAAACCTGCACACAACCGCTCCTACACGCCCACACTCCATTATTATCAATAGCCCGGGAGCACGCGCAGATTGGGTATTGGACAATAAAGTAGATAAAGATGGCAATATATATGTTGGTGGATTTACAAGTGGTGATTTGCAAGGTCCCAATGCGCATTTGGGTGAAGGAGATGCTTATATTATAAAATACACCCCACAACTCACCAATCCTAAAATAGTGCAGTTCGGCACATCTAAATCAGATTTAATTCGTAAAATGGAAATAGATAACGATAGGAATATTATTTACACTTTAGGTTATACCTATGGTAATTACAATGGAAACCTAAATACTGATCCTACACTCCGAACAGGTGATGTTTTTGTTCAAACGTTTGACTTAAACCTCAATCCGATACAAAGCAAAGAGTTTGGCACCCCATATGAAGACAGAGGGTACAGTTATTTAAAAGATACCATATTGTATGTTGGCGGAATGACAGAAGGAGTTATCAAAAATACTAGCAAAGGCTCTTTTGATGGATTTTTGCTCGCATTAAATACCAAAAATTTAAGTTATACAACTAATCCTACATTGTCAAACCCTGAAGAAAGATTGAGAAGCAGACTCATATGTTATCCTAATCCTACCAATAGCTCGGTGGTATTTAAACTAACAGAACTAAGCGAGTACCATTACACCATCACCAACATACACGGGCAACAAGTAGGCAACGGTTATTTAAACAATACGCAAAACTTAGTGTCGCTTGATAAGCTTCCTATAGGCATTTACGTCATTGAACTGTCCAACCAAGAGTATCGTGAACAATTTAAGGTTGTAAAAAATTGAAATCAAAAGAGTTTTCCTATAAATGGTGGAAAACTACAGGATGGGGCTCCAATGTAAAATGGTTGGGTACAATTTGTGTTTGGTTGACAAAGTAATATTTAACCATGACCCTTCTCTGTAGTATACGCTTACAAACAAAAAATAAAGTCGCATTTGAAATGCTACTGTGAAAAGGAGTGAAACTATTTAATAAATAGTTCATGCATTTAGCATTTAAAAACGTACCGTTTAATAGCTCGTTTAACATTTATGTCTGAGGAACATGCATTTTCATTTTTCTTTGAACGGTATTTATCAAAACAATTACTATTCAATCAATATGAAAAAGTTCAACTTTTTACCCTACCAGCTTATTACTTATTGCCTACTGCTTATTTTTGTTTGCAGCCTTCATACTTCCAATGCAGCCATATGGCGGGTAAACAACAATGCTGGCGTAAGCGCTCATTTTACTACAGTTGATGCCGCAATTTCAGCAGCTGCCGCATTTGATACCATTTATATTGAACCATCGGCCACTTTTTACACAATGGGTACAGTGGCCAATACCAAGTATATTACTTATATTGGTAATGGCTACTTTTTAAGTGGCGCCAATGGCAATATTGGTTTGCAATACAATACCCAAACCAGTAGAATTGCTGCATTAGGATCAGGATATAGGTTTGGTAGATTTATTGGACTTGTATTTGCCGGTTCAGTTTTTGTTAAGGAGCGATCGACTGATGTCACACTAGAAACACTCATCACAGATTCTATTTACTTTGAAAAATGCCAGTTTGAAGCGGGGCTACAAAGTGTCTCCCCTGGGGGTCTCATTTCCACTCGTAGCATTAGAAACATAACAATAATTAAGAGTTTTTTTAATGCTACTGCCCAACCAATATCTTTAACTACAGTACCCACATTCAATATCAGGTTTGAGAACAATATTGTAAATTGGGGTTTAAGTAATGTTCCTTTAAATCTTGGTCATAGCACAACCAACAATCAGCTAATTGTGCGTAACAATACATTTATTAGTGCAGGGGGGGGGTTTGGTCTTGGTATGGGCCCAGGTTGCTATTTTGTAAACAATATTATTTCATCCACTACCAATAATGGTAGTGTAAATTGTTCCACGGTTGTAATGCGTAATAATTTATTTCTTACAAATAGTGCATTTACCTTTTGTGGCACTGGTAATACCGGTAATGTTTTTTTGGCGGCTAACACTAATTATAATGCTGTTTTCACAGCTTCAAACCCTAGCAGTGATGGCAGGTTTCAACTAACAGCCACAAGTCCTGCGCGTGGCATGGGGCGCACAGTTGGCAGTGTAGTAAACCCCGATGTGGGCG
>CAYSBE010000120.1:0-7083 GCA_964429245.1 uncultured Bifidobacteriaceae bacterium
GGTGTGGTATTTAACCGCTCATCAGCCATGCGCAAGCTTTTTTACAAACTCCTCGATTTGCTTTTGCTACGCACCTGGCATATACACCGCGAATTGAAGCGCTGGCCTAAATTCAACCAGGCCTTTTCGATGCTCGATGCAGGCTCAGGCTTCGGTCAATACTCGTTTTACATTGCCGAGCGCAACAAACAATGCACCATTGATGCGGTAGATGTGAAAGAAGAACAAATAGCCGACTGCAATCAGTTTTTTGGTAAATGCGGAATCTCCAATGTGAAATTTCAATTTGGTGACTTAACAAAACCCCATGCTACAGAAAAATATGACCTTGTGTTGTGTGTTGATGTAATGGAACATATATTGGAAGATGTGGATGTATTTACCCATTTTCACCGAAGCATGAAGTCAGGAGGCATGTTGCTTATATCTACACCCAGCGATCAGGGCGGTAGCAATGCTGATGAGCATGGCGAATCGTTTATAGGCGAACATGTGCGCGATGGCTATCCGGTTGCAGAAATGGAAGAAAAATTGCGCAAAGCGGGATTTGATAACATAGAAATTCTATATTCATATGGAGCTCCCGGCAAAATAGCATGGAAATTATCTATGAAATATCCAATGCAGATGCTTAATGCTACCAAATTGTTTTTTGTGGTGTTGCCGGTGTATTATTTAATTACCTATCCTTTTGCCTACCTGCTTAATTGGATAGACACATATACCACACATAAAACCGGTACTGGGCTCATCGTAAAAGCCTGGAAATAATATGAACCTGCCTTTGCTCATAGCCCGTAGGTATTTCTTTTCTAAACGGCAGGGCAAGTCATTTAACCTCATCAACCTCATTTCGGGTATTTCATTGCTTGGGTACATTGTGGGAGCAATGGCCTTGGTAATTGTGCTTTCGGTATTCAATGGTTTTGAAGGCATGTTCAGTGCTATGTACAATAATTTTGATCCGGATATGCAAATTGTTGCAAAACAAGGCAAGGCATTTTCTCGTGACTCAATAACAATTGTGAATCTAAAAAAATTGAACAATATAGAATTGGTAGCAGAAGTTCTCGAAGAAAATGTGTTGCTAAAGTATGACGAAAGACAAACCATTGCCAAAGCAAAAGGCGTTGATAAAAACTACACGCGTCTTACTGCGCTAGATAGTTGTTTGGTAGCCGGAACCATGTTGTTGGAGTACGATGATGCAGCTTATGCATTGGTGGGGCAGGAAATAGCATGGAAATTAGCGGTTGACCCCTCTGATATTTTTCGGAAATTGACAGTTTACGTTCCCTCGAGTGGTGCTGTAGATGTGCTAAACCCGGAAGCAAATTTTAACAAAGCTTTGGTTGCACCTGCCGGTATTTTTAGTGTGCAGCAAGAGGTTGATGAAACGTATATCATTGTTCCCATTTCTTTTTTACAACAACTATTAGGCAGGGAGCATCAATTATCATCGTTAGATATTAAACTAAAAGATGGCGCATCACCCGACAACGTAAAAGCAGAAATTACCTCACTGATGGGAAAAGACTTTATTATTAAAAACAGATACGAACAGCGAGAAGCGTTTTATAAAATTATGAAGTCTGAAAAGTTAATCAGTTACATTATCCTTTTATTTATATTGTTGATTGCCGCAGCCAATAGCATTGCTTCTTTATACTTGCTTACTCTTGAAAAGAGAAAGGATATTAGGCTCTTGTCAAATATTGGTATGAAAGCAAAACAAGTGTACATGGTTTTCATGTTAGAAGGTGTGTTTATTGCACTTACGGGTGGAATCATAGGAATTGTATCTGGCATTGCGGTGTGCTACGCTCAGCAACAATATGGATTTATACACCTCACAGACGGTTCAGCATTTATGTTTCAGCAATACCCGGTTGAGCTAAGGCTTTCAGATATCTTACTTGTATTTGCTACCGTAGTAATTTTAGGATTTTTTACTGCACAATATCCTGCACGAAAAGCCGCAGTTTTAAGCAATATGTAAAGATTTGGCGCTTTACCATAAAAAAAATTAAAATAAGCAGAAGGTTATTTTATGAACGATTTTTAGCTACCCATTCTTTGATATACGCAGCTATATCACTCATATTGGAGCCCGGAGCAAATAATTTACCTACACCCATTGCGTTCAATTGTTGCATGTCTTCATCGGGTATGATGCCACCACCTGTGAGCAATACATTATCCAACCCTTCTTTTTTCATCAGGTCTATGATACGTGGAAAAACCGTATTGTGTGCACCTGAAAGAATACTCACACCTATTACATCCACATCTTCTTGCAAGGCTGCTTGTACCACCATTTCGGGCGTTTGGCGCAATCCTGTATATATAATTTCCATGCCTGCATCACGCAGTGCTGTTGCTATTACCTTGGCTCCGCGGTCGTGTCCGTCAAGGCCTACTTTGGCTACTAATACACGTATGGGTCGGTTCATTTCTTTTTGTTTACTCGTTTCAATACAAAAGCTTTTTCCTTCATCAGGTATTTATCAGTTATTACTTCTAGCACCGAATCTTGAACGGTAAATACAACCGCACTATCGGGATGATTTACCTGCATGATATGCAACATCGTTTCTTCATTCGCTACAAAAGTATGCCAATCTCCGTTTGCATTTTTTGCCATGGCAGTCCAACTGAGCAATTTTGCTATTTCGGAAGAATAGTTTTTGTTGTTATCAAAATAGTAGGCATGAATATTATTTTTTTCAACCCGCCACACATCAATATTCCACTGAGGTGGGTTATTTTCTATGCGTTGACTGATGGCGTAATATTTGCCAAAGCGCGATAAGACTACTGAATCTGAAAGCATCATGGGTTCATTCCAAGAATCGCCATAGGGAAATATGCCATTGGCTTTGATAGCCACAATAGCCGTATCTTTTTTAAAGAGATTAAACGGAAATGTATTGGTAGGCACAGCATAATCACCTTGTACTTGTTGTGGAAATGCATCAAGTTTTGTACCTGGATAACGGTCGAATCTTGAAGCAGAACAAGCTCCAAGAAGTATCAGCAATGATATGATAACTATATTTTTCATGAAGCAGAAAGGGTATTCAATACATTTTTCAGCCTGCGCAAGGTACTTTCTTTTCCGATTAATGCTGCCATTTCAAAAATTGGCGGGCCACCGGCTACACCGCTCAGGCAAACACGTAATAGTTGTAAAAAATCTTTGCTTGCCACACCCGTTTTTGCCAATGCATCGTTGTATATTTTTTCAAAAACAGTGGCATCAAATTCAGTTGAAGTTTGTAAGGTTTGGATGATATCCTGTAACACAAGTGGCGATTTGTCGTTCCAACGTTTCTGTATTACCGTTTCATCATAAGTTATCTGTTCAGTAAAAAAGTATTCACTCATGGGCCAAAGGTCTTTCATAAAAGAGATTTTCTCTTTTATCAGGTGACAGGTTTTCAGGATATATGAGTCGGAAAAATCAAGGTTATGTGCTTTCACCTCTTTGCTCAACTCCAAAGCAAGGATAGCATCATCAACTTTTCGGATATATTGCTGGTTAAACCATTTGGCTTTGTTTTGGTCGAATTTAGCTCCTGATTTACTTACCCGGTCAAGGGAGAAAGATTGAATTAACTCCTGTTTGGTAAACAACTCCTGACTGGTGCCAGGATTCCATCCTAAAAAAGCAAGCAAGTTTACCACAGCCTCCGGCAAATAGCCGCTCTCGCGGTAGCCACTCGATTTTTCGCCTGAAGTAGGGTCAACCCAATCGATTGGGAAAACAGGGAAACCAAGCCGGTCACCATCACGCTTACTCAATTTTCCGTTTCCTTCGGGCTTCAACAGCAATGGCAAATGCGCAAATTTAGGCATCACCTCTTCCCACCCCAAGTAGCGATATAATAATACGTGCAACGGTGCTGATGGCAACCACTCCTCACCTCGTATTACATGGGTTATTTGCATCAGGTAATCATCCACCACATTGGCCATATGGTAGGTAGGCATACCATCGCTTTTATACAATACCTTATCATCCATTTGCGAGGTGTTGAAGCTTACCCACCCACGTATTTCGTCATGGAATTTTACTTCATCTTTTTTTGGCAGTTTGATACGCACAACAAAAGCATCGCCACTATCGAGTCTGCGTTTCACTTCATCTTCGGGCAGTGTAAGTGAGTTTTTCATGGCCATACGGGTAATGGCATCGTATTTGGCATCCACATTGGAGGCTTTGAGTCGCTCACGCATGGCTTCAAGGTCTTCAGCTGTATCAAAAGCGTAATACGCATGACCGGCTTCAATCAGCTGATCTACATATTTTTTATACAATGGTTTGCGTTCGCTTTGACGGTAAGGGGCATGCGGACCATCACCGAAGCCAATTCCTTCATTGGGTTCAATTCCCAGCCATTTCAATGATTCGATGATATAAGCTTCGGCACCTGGTACAAAGCGGGTTTGGTCGGTATCTTCTATACGCAGGATAAAATCGCCACCGTGTTGTTTGGCAAGCAGGTAATTGTAAAGAGCGGTGCGCACACCACCAATATGCAAAGGTCCGGTAGGACTGGGTGCAAAGCGCACCCTTACTCTTCTCGATTCATTCATAACAAGGCGCGAAGATATTATATTTTATAAGTTAAACTGCACTTTTAGCAGTTGTGACAAATCAACAATTTTGTTTTGTAGTTTTTTCATAAGCCTCACTAGAGCGTATCTCAAATGCAACTAAATTAGCTCATCTAGAGATTGTCTTTTAACAATTCAACACTTCAGTTATATCGAAGTTCAGACCAATGATATACATGCAGATGAAAATAAAAATAGCCTTAGCCAAAGCAATTTCAGTTGGGTTCAAATGTCAACCTTCTCCCTATTGCTTAATGAGCAAGCGGGCTTTCTTCACAATGTTAAAAAGTAAAAATACTACCAGTATAGAATACAAAGGCATTTTCATCGTATACGGTTCAGAGGTGAATATAATAACTGAAAATATCGCTATCAAAAATATACTGTGCAAAATTGAAAACTTTGGGTTGGCATGTAGCTTCTGCCAGGTGTTGGTAAACAAATGCAAATACAGCACAACTAATATAATCAGCCAAAGAAAAATTTGAATAAATATGAGTTCCATTGGTTTATAGACTTACACGAACTTAATAAAAAATAGGAAATCAAAATCGGATTGGGCTGGTAGATTCAAATTTTTTATTATGTCTGCTGCAAAAGAAAATGTACTAGGTTTGCTTATTATCCAATCAATCACATCATTAGTAGAAGGATTGATAGGATTAAAATTAAAATATTAAATGGCTAACTTAATTTTTGCGCATCAATCAATATGATATAATACATTCTACTCGCCTATTCTTCTGTCTTCCGACTTCACTGGTATTTGGCGCAATTGGCTTTTTACTGCCAACACCTTTGTAAGAAATTCTTTTCTTATCAATCTTTCCGTTTATCAAATAGTTTGCAACTGCTTGTGCACGTGCTGTAGATAATTCTTGATTGTGTGCTTCATCTCCCTCGCTATCAGTATGCCCGGTTATTAACACATTTAATGTTGGATTCATAATCAAAAAAGCTGCTAACTTATCCAACTCGGGATAGGATTGGGTAAGCAGTATATTTTTATTTGTTTCAAATAGGATGTTTTTAAGTATAAGCGGTTCACCTAATTTGGGCGCAAAACTTGAATCGGCAATAGTAGGGATATATCTTGTACCGCCTCTTATATCATCTACATATAAGAATAAGCCATTGAATGCAATACCACCGGGTGATAAATCGGGTATCTCCACATCAATCGTATTAAGAACAGTAGTACCATTTGCTGCATATAGTCTACCAGTAACATGTGTTGAAGTATTAAATACAACTTCTATTCTATACCATACATTATATTTAAATGTTTGATTAACACTCTTCAAAAGTGGATATGTGTAATCAGGTGATTTTGCAAAATGTAGCGTATTTGTACTTACGTCAGCACAAATGTAAAAACCTTCATCATCATTAATTGAACTTATACCAAATCCTAAATTAACCCGGGTAGGCTTCGTAAACATTACCCAAATACTAATTGCCTGACCAGGCATACCTATACTAATATCATTTCTTAAAAAAAGTACTACATTATTGAAATTAAGACCTCTGTTTCCTGTATGAGCAGATATTTTACTAATTGTGGTAGTTGAATTATTCCAAGATCTCCACGGTTTCCATGGCCAAACAGCATCTTTTTCAAAATCTTCAATTATCGGAAGATCTTTGTCAGTCTGGCTATATATTTTCTCACAATCTAATGTCAGATAAATAAACATCAGCAATGCATATTTTATATTTATATTCATTATTTTTTAAAAGTTATAGAAAGTGATATACTACCTGTTTCTTCATCTTGTGCTTATTGCTGAATCTGATTTTGTCAGTTTTTTTGTAAAGTAAACAGCATTGAATGGCTGATTTAGGCTGTCTGAATAAATAACAAAATAATTTTGATAAGGGAGTTTAATATAACCAATTGGCGTTTTATCGAATGTATTCCACAAAGTTTCACCACTTTCAAATTCATGATTTATTGAACAGATATTATCAATTAGGTTCAATTCAGCATCTTCCTTAAGATATGTATATATTGTTTTTTTCTGCTTATCCCCATATTTCCTACTGTGCATATTTCCGGAGATTGTAACAATCTTCCAATTTGGCTTTTCTTTAAATCTATTTTTGATATTAATGTACATTATGCTGTCGGCATCACCAACCTGACTGTTATTGTTATTAAAAAAAAACAAGCTTACTCTTTTATTTTTATTCAGGTTACAAATAGCATTGTACCATGCCAATGAAGCTCTTCCATCACCTGATGGATTAGAAAAAAAATCAGACTTTAAAATATTTTGTGTGGTTGGATTTTTTATAAAACGATTCATTTCATCTGGTGAAATTTCGAAACCAACCTGTAAACTATCACCATTATTTGCAATAAGTGTTACCAGTGATTCTAAGAACTTAACAGGCTCATTTGTGCCATGTATTTCACTAACCATAATTATCTTATATAGCGAAATTAATTTATAAATATTT
>CAYSBE010000121.1:0-7018 GCA_964429245.1 uncultured Bifidobacteriaceae bacterium
TCCGCATCGAATCCAATAACTGACCTACCGGCAATTGCTTTTGGTCTACTTTTAACGAATCCCATGCCCTACATTGATTTAAATCTCTTATCTGTATTGTGTAATAGCGTGTTTGGGTAGGTGACACGGTGATGGATGCATTGGTGAAAAACGGTGCGTTTAATGGGGATAGCGTATCTTTGATATTGTTAAACCAACGGTAGGTATAAGGGGCTTGGCCCATATTGCCCTTTGCTGTTAGTGTAACATTGCCTCCTTTACAAACAAATGTATCACGTACTTGAACACTCAATGGGTTTTGTACCACAAACGTATCGATGAAGTTTTTTGAGCATTGCTGTCCCGGTGGGCCTTGCATCGCTATCTGTAACGATATCAGGTAGCGCCCCGGTTTTTTAAAGCTGAGTATGGGCGTTTCAACTACGTTGTTAAAGTTAAATGCACCTTGGCTAAATGTGAAGTCGTCCGGCTCGCGCGCCACACTCCACGATACCGTGGTAAACGATTGCCGTATGATGTTTTTGGTGTACTTCGCACTCCAGTTCCCACACCGGTGGTCCGTCTTGGTTATAGACACATTTGCCCGCTCATATACGCGGATGGCAAACGCTCGGATGATTGTGCCCGGCATTGGACAACGGCTGTCCTCTGCTTTTAGGGTAAAATAATATGGAAGCGGTGAACCCAAACTTTCATTGGGAGTCCAGCAAAAACGGTAATTGTCTTCTCGTGGGCCAAGGATTCTGCGTTGGGCAGGTATATAGTTAGGCAAGAAGGTAGCCCCAAAGCCGGCCAACGCCTGGTTCCACGATAGGTATGTGGTATCGGATCGGGTGGGTGGATTAAAATCGGTATCCTTGGCTATGACGTCAAAACACAACTGCTCGCCTGCACAAATATCCCAGTTGGTTCGTAAGGCAAGTGGATTGCCATTTAACCCAGGTATGGTTCGTAGTGACGGTGGATTATTCGGATCGCAGACTCGCAGCCACACTTGAATATCCCTTCGGGTAGTTCCTACAAGTTGGTATGATTGGGTGGTATTATTCCAGCGCCATTGTTGAACTTGCATAGCCATTACACCTACAAAGTTACCTCCGGCACTTGGTGTGAAACCAATATCTCCGGTAACAGGATTACATGAAATACCTGCAGGGAAAGTGCCGGTAGCAGGACCTGACCATGGCATTGGGCGATCGAAAGTAAAAGGCGGTGTATAGGGAACGGATGCGCCTTGTGAAGCGAGAGACGGTACAAAAGCATAGGAAAGTGAATCTAAATTTGGATCTACGGCACCATTATTAAAATAGAAAGGTTGGCCTGAGCAAATAACGGCAAACGGGTCGTTGGTTAAATTTGGTGAGCTGTTGCAAGGGTTGCTTGATAAGCAGCGGTTGATAACCATTTCGGTGTAAAAATTTGCATTTGCTGAGCCAGTTGAAATAGCCCCATTTCGGCAGCAAAGTGAGTATGAAATTCTAATATTACAGCAACTTGTAGGAATGCCTGAACCCGGACCCAGGTCAATCTCGCCTTCAAAATCATAACGTTCAATAGCCGGTGTAAAAGAGCCCGGAGTGACGCAGGTCATGTTATTACAAATGGATTTTGAAGAAGGGCAACGCGGGTTGGGATTCACGTCTCTAACAGCAACCAGTGCCAATGAACGAGAACCGTAGTTGGTTCCATTACATCCCTGATCTGCACCTGATAATTGTACGGTGTAAGGACAAGCCGCACCGCAGTTGTTTGGGCATAAGGTAATACCCTGACAATCGCGGTATAAGGTTAGCTTTACTGCAAACCTGCCATTTGAACCCGGGATACAAGTGTATTGCCAATCGCTTCCCACAACGTGAGTGGCTTTGGAATCAAGTGCCAAAGCAAAAAAGGCCAAGAGGATGAGGATATATTTTTTCATACGTTTTTAAATTATATACAATAAATGACATTACGAAAATAAGAATGAACATCATTAGTTGCTCTTAATGTATTCATAAAATACATTCTTTTAGAAATCATTAAGTTATAAGAGAATCTTACTTATTTGAATATAGATTTCATTTTTATGATCCATTTCTCCACCATACCCAGCTGACGCAGTTTGCTGCTTGAAGCTGTTTTGCTGGTGTATTTGGGATTTAGAAAAACAGTAGCAAAAATGGGCCCTTTTTCAAACGTATGCCCATACCAATTTTGCTCTAAAAATTGGATATCTTTTTCGCTAAATTCTGCATTAATATTTGATACCAAAATTGCTTCAATATTTTCCCAGTTTTCATCCGGAATTCGCTGTACATTTATCACTTGAGGAAGATCCAGGTATTTGGATTTGGATATGTTGCCTATTGGTGCATAGCTATACAACACTAGGGTATCGCCAAACTCGTTTCTAATTTGTTTTTCAATATCGAAATAATTCCTGTAAGCCATTGTTGCATCGCCAACAGTTTTTCCGGGATAGTAAAGCCAGTTCCCGGCCACCATTATCAGCCATATCATTGTAGCAATAAAATACTTTCGGGGAGTTGAAAAACAAGAAACAAACTGCACACACAACATGATTCCCAAAATATGTTGTAAAAAGAAATACCTGTGGCCAATAGTGTGTTGTAAAAAAATCCCCATCAGCAAAGCATTTACCACATAAAAGCTGATGTAAAGAACGGATAATTGTGGATGGGCTTTTCTTTTTACAATGGCCAAAATTGCAAATAAATGTACGGGTAGCATTCCATAATCTATCACCCTCCACACAATCAGTAATTGTGTTTTTAAAAATGTGAAGATGGTCTTTTGTGTATGTGTGTCATCATAGTGAGGTGATTGAATGGCCCAACCGGTGTGGTTAAGGTGCAAATAAATCCATAGGCAAAACACAGTAAAAGGCAAAAAAAAGAGCCAAACTTCATTTCTAAGAAAATGAACCAATTGACGCTTTTTCCAACTGATAAAAAGCTGTGCAAAAAAGAATGCTGCAACAAAAAAAGTACCTTGTAAATGAACCGATACCATCAACACCATGCCAATAGCCATAAGCACCTTGCGCTCAGAAACAAATCCGTACACAACCAACAATGCAAAAAACATTAATGCTGTTGTGTTAAGCATCGTTGCCGATAAGGAAAGAAAAGTAGAGAAAGAAAAAAGCAAGATTAAAGCAAATCCGGTTTGATATGCCGGCAAAATTTTTTGACAAATTTTGATTACCAAACAAGACAAGCATAGCATCCATACGGAAGCAAATGCATGCGAAACAAAAAGTGTTTGCCCAAAATATTTCCAGGTAAATGCTAGCAACCACGCATATAATGTAGGATGCCCTGGGTCTTTTTCCAAGGGGTAAAATAGCGTTGTAAGGTTTGCATCGTATATATGATTTGCTGCTTGAAAAGTAGAGGAAATGGCATCGCCAAAAAATGGATCAGCCGAAAATATATACAACAGTATTCCCTGAAAAAATGCTGCAAATAAATAAGGCAAATAGCGCACCATCATGAGTACGAATATACTCCTGGCGAGATAATAAAACTACATCGCTGCTTTTTGTGCAATTACTTTGTTATATAAACTTTCATACATTGGCACTATACGATCTATATCAAATGTAAGTGCTTGTTGTTTTGCCTGATGCTTAAACTGTTTTAGCATATCTGGATTGCTCAACAACTCAATAGACCGTTTTGCCATTGCATCTACATCACCTACATCGCACAAAAATCCTGTAACACCTTCAATGTTTACTTCAGGGATACCACCAGCATTACTTGATACCACAGGCACTTCGCAAGCCATAGCCTCAAGTGCTGCAAGACCAAAACTTTCTGTTTCTGATGGTAATAAAAACAGATCACAGACAGATAAAATTTCTTCTACCGACTCTTGTTTTCCTAAAAAATTTAGTCCATCACAAATACCTAACTCCCTGCATAGCATTTCAATGTTTTGTCGCTCCGGTCCATCGCCAACCAACAACATTTTTGAAGGAATTTTCTCTCTTACTTTTGCAAAAATCTTTACCACATCTTCAACCCTTTTTACCTTTCTAAAATTTGAAATATGGATTAACAGTTTTTCATCCTGTGGTGTGATGGCTTTGCGAAAATGGTCTTTGGTTTGTTTATTAAACCTGCTAATGTCGATAAAATTCGGAATCACGTGAATATCATTTTCAATATGAAAGTTGCTCAACGTGTCCTGCTTTAACGATTGTGATACTGCAGTAACAGCATCAGACATATTGATGGCATAACTCACCACAGGTTCAAACGATTTATCTTTACCTACCAAGGTAATATCCGTTCCATGTAAGGTAGTGATGATGGGAATTTCAATCCCTTCTTTTCGCAAAATATGTTTTGCCATTACTGCTGCCGAGGCATGAGGAATGGCATAATGCACATGGAGCAAATCCAACTTCTCAAACTTCACCACATCAACCAGTCTGCCGATGAGCGTTGTTTCGTAAGGAGGAAATTCGAACAATGGATAGTGACTGACATACACTTCATGAAAAAAAATATTTTCAGCAAAAAAGTCGAGCCGAGCGGGTTGCTTGTAAGAAATGAAATGAACCTGATGCCCACGCTGTGCTAGCGACTTACCAAGCTCTGTAGCTAGAACTCCGCTACCTCCGTAGGTAGGATAACATACTATTCCGATTTTCATACTTAATATTGTTTAACACCTGTATATGCCTTTGGGTTTTCAAAGGAAAAGCAAAGCTACTATTTATTTGCACCGATTACTTCATATATATGTTCGATAATCCTCGAACGAATATTCAACTCGGTTAACTTTTTATTCTCTGCACTCGGGTGTATTCGGTTGCTTAAAAATACAATGACCAAATCCTGTTTGGGGTCGCACCAGGCTGCTGTTCCGGTGAAACCGGTGTGTCCAAATGTAAGTGGCGACATTTGCTCAGGTAAAGGAGAGGCTTTTTTAGGATCAGTTTCTGGTTTATCAAATCCATATCCCCTTCTGCTGTTTTTATTGTGTTTTCTTGTAAATTCCTTTACTGTTGATTCGTATAAAACCCTTTGCCCACCATACGTTCCACCGTTTAATAGCATTTGCATAATTATGGCCACATCGTTTGAATGGCCAAATAAACCAGCATGACCTGCTACTCCTCCAAGCAAAGCAGCCGTTTGGTCATGTACCGTTCCTTTAACCAATTGCTGTCGAAACAAGGTATCATACTCAGTAGGAATTATCCAATCTTCAGGCAATCGCGAAAGTGGATTGTAGCCAAGGCTATTTAAACTTAGTGGCTTGTAAATTCTTTCATTTACAAATTTATCTAATGGCTTTCCGCTTACACTTTCAACCATTTTACCCAATATGATAAATCCTAAATCAGAGTAAACATATTCTCCTTGTTTCTTCAATTCGCTGTCAATAATCTGCTGCCAAACCAACGACTCCATATCATGGTGCATATATAAGTTTCGTGCAACTTCAATCTCATACACACTATCTTGAACGGAGGTGTATATAAGAGGATTGGGTTTGCCGTTTAGTAATGTTGATTTATAAATCGGGATGAATGGAACCAATCCCGCTTCGTGCAGTAGCAGTTTTTCAATGGTAAGGGTTGACTTATTGCTTTCCACCAAATCAGGCAGGTATTTCGAAACGGGATCAGTCAACTTTATTTTCCCATCATCAAATAACGCCATTACAGCCAGTGTTGTGGATAGTATTTTTGTAAGTGAGGCAAGATCATACACATGGTGATTGAGTACCGGAATATTTTGTGTGTAAGTATGGGTACCAAATGATTTATGATAAAAAACTTTACCATGCTGCGCTACAAGAATCTGGCAACCGGGCATAGCCATTTTTCGAATGGCTTCGTTTGCAATGGTATCTAAGTAATCAAGTGCATGTTCATCATAATTAAGCTCTTTAGGCATTACGTAACTAAGTCGTTTTACGGGTTTGGTTATCTCACCTTGTCCCATCAAAAAATTGGAGTTTACCGTAACTGGAAGTGTAGCATGCGCAGCTATGGCACCAAACAATACCTGCACACTGTATTTATTGTAAATATCCAAGTCTTCATACGCAACAATCGAATTGCGCACGTTGCTGAATTTGTCGAGGATATATGCATTACCATGATTAACAAGAATTATCTTTTTATCTGAAGCCAATAATTTATTAATAAACAAGATCTGAATAGGCGTGATACCAAAGTTTTTACTAACAAACCTACTTGTGTTGTGAAGTGATAAAATAATGAGGTTATATTGACTTAGGTTTTCGTACAAACTATCAAAAAATGATTGTCGTTCTGCTTTATCAATCGAAAAGAAATCTGCCTTCACGTATTTCATCAGTTGTTCCTGAAAAACGGTTGGCGATGACGAGCCCGCTGCAACTGAAGCAATTCGATATAAGTGCGGATTTTGAAGTGGAATAATTTTATCCTTGTTGCTGGCAACCACTATTCCTTCTCGCACCACTTTTTCAATCATGTAATTGGCTTCGCAACAATTTAAATCAGGTACCAAGTTCTCTACAGCTACAGGTTTATAATTATTTAAACCCAACCAATATTTTGCTTTTAGTATCTTTTTTACACTTTCTTCAACCCGTTGCCAGCTTATATCTCCACGTTCAATATAATAGTTAATCATAGAAATGGCCATAGGCACATCCTCTACAAAAAGTAATATATCATTTCCGGCCATTAGTGCTCGGGCGGCAACTTCTCCCGGACCATAATAATCTGATACCCCTTTCATATTGAGTGCATCCGTTATCACCAGGCCTTCAAATCCCATTTCTTTAATTAATAAATCGGTAACAATTTTTGGCGAAAGTGATGATGCTAAATTTGGTGTCGTATCTAATGCAGGTACAAAAAGGTGTGCAATCATCACGCCCATCACTCCGTTTTTAATCAATTGCTTAAACGGATACAACTCTAACGAATCCAGTCGCTCTCTGCTTCCTTCTACCACAGGTAAACTGTAGTGTGAATCGGAGGAAACATCTCCATGTCCCG
>CAYSBE010000122.1:0-6945 GCA_964429245.1 uncultured Bifidobacteriaceae bacterium
GGGTTGATTTGTGCGTTAGGTCTGCTCATGATTACTTGCCCTCCTGGTTTTTATCTTTTTTGTTTTGATTGAACTCACCATTGCGTTTGCGTTGGTTGTAGATTACAGCATGTTTATCTAATACTGTTGTAAGGAATCGCATGACTCTTTCTTCACGTCTGAAAGCCAGTTCAAATTTGGTGATAAACTCAGGATTGGCTTTGAATTCAAACAAATGATAAAAGCCGGTTGACTTTTTATCAATTGGATACGCCAATTTAGTTAAACCCCAGTTTTCTTCATGAACCAGCTCTCCTCCGTCTTCGGTAATGAGTGTGCGGAATTTAGAAACAGTATCTTTCAACTGCTCCTCAGAGAGTACGGGTGTGATAATAATCACAGATTCATAATCTTTCAAGACACTTGTGTCTTGTTTTTTGCTTTTAGCTGCCATTTAAAGGACGGGTTATATATTTATTAAAAGGACGGCAAAAGTAGGGTTTACTTTTGGATTCTACAAACCTTTTTTCAAGTTAGATTTTAGTTTGTCGTTACCCACTCCGGGGCTATGTAAACTCGCTCTCCTGTTGCTTTTATCAAACACAGGAATCCATAAGGCGATGTTTGAACGGGTTTTAAGGCAATCTGGATAAAGTTTTTATTTGCATCAAGCGTATTTACGATAATGTCTCCCACTTCATCTTTACTATTGGTATTTGTAAATAGGATTTTATTCATCATTCCTGGCTTTTGAATAAAAAAGAAAACAGAATCTGAAGTATAAAAACCATCGAATCTACCTCCAAAAGGTGCCGGGAGTCCAAATGGTTTAAGTTCCACTATCTCAGCAGAGAAAGTAGCGGTGGTTTGGTGAAAAATGAAAACGTACGTATCTTTAAAATCTACACTTACATTTTTAATGGACATATCACTTCTAAGTGGGTATTTTCTATAAAAGTCTAGCCTTGCTTCGTTGACCAATGCATTTTCTTTTAATCCGCCTATGCCTAAAAAATGATGCGTAGTTGCAATGCCTTTTCCAATAGCAACTGTTTTGGCATCAGTAATATATGGGCCTGCGCTAAATGATCCGTTATGAAATGCGCAGGATTGTAAATACAATAATATGATTATCAGCGAAACGGATTTAAATAGTAAGTGAATTCTCATAACAATATTCCAATTAAACCTTGTTAACGAAACCATTTCTTTTTTGGTATTTCTCTCCACTTTCTTTACAAACGGCTTCTCCGCTTTCATCAAAATCTAACCGATGCCCAAACTCACTTATCCAACCCATTTGCCTAGCCGGATTGCCAACAACCAATGCATAATCAGGCACGTGTTTTGTGACTACTGCTCCTGCACCAATAAAGGCATATTTACCAATATTATGACCACACACAATAGTTGCATTTGCGCCAATACTGGCCCCCTGTCCTACATGGGTTTTGCTGTATTGCCCTCTTCTGTTTACGCCACTTCTGGGATTGATCACATTGGTAAATACCATTGACGGACCTAAAAATACATCATCATCGCAGGTAACACCGGTATAAATAGATACATTGTTTTGGACTTTTACATTATTGCCCAAAATCACATCATTGGCTACAAACACATTTTGACCAAGGTTGCAATTCATTCCTAATTTTGCCCCGCTGCTGATATGGCAGAAATGCCATACCTTGGTTCCTTCACCAATTTCGCAACCCTCATCAACTACAGAGGTTTCATGTATAAAATAAGAGGCACGCTCTGTCATGTTTATGCTTCTTTTAACTCATTATCCGTATATTTAGACGGACATTTGAGCAATATTTTATTCGCTAAAAACTCATCTCCCTTCATTTTCCCGATGATTACAACTTGCTCAGACTTATCGAAATCTTGTGGTTCGGGTGCATAGTATATGACTTTACATTCTTTGCCTTTTTGGTCAATCATGTAAAAAGTGAAATAATTTGCATCTTTTTTTGGATCATAGTATCTTTCCTTTTCCTTATTCAATGTACCTACTACATGGTATTCTTTATCAGGATTATTTAAGGCAACATCAAAACTTTCGTAGGTACTGGCATCTCCGTATGAACTGATGATAGCCGCTATGGCCACACCGATAAGCGCTATAAATACAATTGCTGATTTTTTCATTTATTCTCTAAATTTTTAAGTCTTTTTTCCAATACAAATAAGTAGACAACTATGCCTAAAAATATGATGCCCATTACGGCAGCTACAACCATGAGTTTATTGTCATCAGGAATATTCTGTGCTTCCGCAGCAGTTTGAACTTGGAGTAATGTTATCATACGTCAGTTTGTTTGTTTTTTAATATATGTATGCGCGATGCAATATCTGATATCCAAAATCCCAGCAGGGTCCATCCGATAACTGCCGGGTAAAATACCAAACGAAGCCTATTGTCTAAATCATATGAATTGAACCCGGGATTGCCCCCATTTCCGGGATGTAACGAATCGGTAAGTCGTGGCAAAACAAAAATAAGTACGACAAATACCGGAAATGAAAAGATATTGTAAACAGCAGAAACCCGGGCACGTTTTTCTTCATCTTCAATTGAATTTCTTAATACCATATAAGCAAGGTAGGTAAGCATACCAATGGCGGCACTATTCAGTTTGGGGTCGTTCGTCCAATAGGCGCCCCATGTATTTTTTGCCCAAACCATGCCGGTAGCAAGGCCAAGCACCCCATAAAACATACCTGTTTGAGCAAGATTTACCGACCAAATATCATCCTTTATGCGGCCTTTGGCTAGGTACTTGATGGCAAATATCATGGACGCAAGCAGCATAAGCACCATGCCAAACCACATAGGCACATGATAATACAAGTTACGAATACTTTGCTCAAGTATATTCAAATCAGGCACAGGCATAAGGAGTCCGCCAAGTATGGCATAAAGTACTCCTGCTATTGCTAATATTTTCCACCATTTTATCATCGGGTTGCGAAGGTAGTTATTCAGTCTGTTATATAAAACCCTAACTCTGATTTGTTGTTTCGTCAAGTTCTGAATAAATAACTTTATCTGAAGTGATGTATTGAACACTTCGTTTCTTGTGTCGATAGCCACTTATATTTGGCTTTTTATAATATAAAATAATGAGCGTCACAACAGGCAGAATCATGCTGTAAAGTAGCCACCAGCGCGCTGAATATCCTTTTCGGCTAGCGTATGCTGCAGTGGCAATCGGAATGCCCGGGTATATGATGATAAATTCGAAGAAAGCGCAGCAAAATTAATACCTTTCATTAAAACATCACACTTATATTTATTCTGTTTAAATTTTCTTAAAATTATTGAGGTATTGGCATTTGTAAAAGACGATCATTAACTTGCATTTAAACCTTCTTATATGAACAGATATATTTTTGCAGCTTTTACATTATTGCTTTCATTTACTTCGGTCATTGCTACACATAGCGTTGGATCAGAATGGAAATACCGTTGCCTGAATGCAAACGGTGATTATGAAATAACACTTTACCTTTTCCGAGATTGTAGCGGAATTCCGATGTGTGCAGGCAGTTGCGGAAGTGCTTGCAATGTTGAAGTAACTATGTCAGGTGCTAGTAATTCTTGCAATGGCACCAATTTCGGAAGGCGTACACTTCAGCTTGTATCAGTTCGTGATGAAGCATATGATTCGAGATGTGTGAATGCAAAAAGCATTTGCACCAATATGGGTTGCACCCAACCAGGTACATTTACTCCTGGAGTTGAACGTTATGAATTCAGGGCAATTATAAACCTTGGTACCAGCTCAGGAATTCCAACAAATTGTTGCATGGTTCGTTTTAGTTATTCGCTATGTTGCCGAAACGGGCAAATATCAACTGGAGCAGCAAACAGTAATTTTTATACCGACATATTAATTGACCGCTGTGTTTCCACACCATCGCTCAATGGCTCACCTGAAATTACACGTTCAATCCCTCATGTTTTATGTGCCGGACAACCAGCCACGATTGTTAGTGGAATGGTTGACCCTGATTTGGATTCGCTTTCATATGCGTTTGTACCATCCTTGGCAGGTCAAGGTGGATCAGTAGCCTATACTCCGCCCTTTTCGTATGACAGACCCATGCCTTGGGTGGGGCCTTCATCCGGTAGTGGAACCAACGGAATTCATATTGATCCGCTAACCGGAGATATCAGATTTACACCTGCAGCTTCTTCGAATTTTATAGGTGTATTGGCTGTTGGAATAAAAGAGTGGAAATACAATTCGCAACAGAAAACGTATAAACTTGCCGGTGAAACCAGGCGCGACATGCTGATCTGGCTCAGGCAATGTCCGGTAAATGAGCCTCCCTCAATTTCAAGTAATCCCTCACTGTATGCGGGTACAAATACCTTACGCAACGACTGGCTTTTTTATTCCGGCAAAGAAAATTGCTTTGAACTTTCTGCCTTAGATACCAACATTGCCGATACCACATTCCTGAGTTGGAATGCTGCCATAGCAAAATATGGCGCTAAGTTCATTCCCAACTACGTACCTGCCGAACGCAGAACGAATGGCCCCAGAGAAGATAAATACCGATTTTGTTGGACTCCGCATGACAGTTTAATCCGATCAATGCCATACGTTTTTACTGTAAAAGCTGAAGACAACAATTGTCCGTTGCCGGGAAATAGGAATACTTCCTTTAGTATTTATGTTAGAAATGCTCCGAATTATTCGAATCCTAGTAAAGTCAACACGGTATGTAACCAATATAATTTTTCAGCCAATATTGCTCCGGAACCGGGTTGGTTCAACTACGTTTTATGGGAGGTAACCCGCACTCCAAACGACCGCGAGTTTGCAGGCCCAACCACCTTGTATCAGAATAATGGAAACCTGAACGGGGTGCAGTTTCTGCTTCCCGGAAGATACTATATTAAATACAGTGCAACCATTTTTTATCACAATAACCTGAACAATACCATCACTGTTCTTGATTCAATTGATATCACGAGCAATTCTTTCGGATTTGAAATAGATGATACGGCATTTTGCAACAATTCAAGCCTTACGCTCAAGCCTGTGATTTACAATCCTGCAAGCGATGCACTCACGTACCGTTGGTTCAGACTTGCAAATCCTTCAAACATACTGAGTGACAGCGACACGCTGGAAGTAGCAAACACTAACAAAACAGAATATTATGTGCTGCATATAAACAATAACTCCGGTTGTAGCCTTTTTGATACCATTGAAGTCAGTGCATTACCGCCAAAAAATTCACCATTTATATATGGCCCATCCAGTGTGTTAATCGACCGGAATTATGAATATAATGTAATACAAACTGCGGGGGCCAATTATCAGTGGCAAGTTCAAAACGGAACAATACTTTCAGGTCAGGGTACATATAAAGTGACAGTAGCATGGCACAATGAAGGATCAGGCAAATTAAGCTGCAATGAAATAATAAATAGCTGTATGCACGACACTATTAATTTAACTGTTCAGGTAAATATTCCTGCAACGATTAATGAAGTAAGGAAAGATGATAAACTGATAATTTATCCAAATCCTGTTACTGATATTCTGTACCTACAGTTAGCAGATGAAATGCCTAAAGGTGTTGAAATTACAGATATTTCTGGTAAAACTATTTCAGTTTCATTCTTGCAGGTTGCTCCAAACAAAATTTCAGTAAACACTGCTATACTACCTGCAGGTCTTTACTCTGCTACCGTGAAATTTGACAATGGAAGCATTCAGGTTTTAAGATTTAATAAAACTGACCGCTAAGTATTGTGAAATCTATATGTTTGCACATATGCAGAAAATAGATATACACGCACATATACTTCCGCAAAATATTCCCAATCTGAAAGAGCGCTACGGATATGGAGATGATTTTATTTATCTCGACCATTATCAGCCTGGTAGGGCAAATATGATGAAAGCCAATGGTGACTTTTTTAGGTCCATTGATGAATTGTGCTGGAACCCGGAGACAATTATCAAGCATATGGATAAGCATGCTGTGGAAATGATGGCGCTTTCTACGGTACCTGTTTTGTTTTATTACTGGGCCAAACCCGAACATACACATGAGTGGAGCCAATACATCAATAATCACTTGGGGCAAATTCAGCAGGACTATCCTACCCGATTTGTTGGTTTAGGTACATTGCCCATGCAGGATACAAGCCTTGCGATTGAAGAGCTTAACCGCTGTAAATTTGAACTGAACCTGCCGGGAGTTGAAATTGCTACCAATATTTTGGATTACAACCTTGATGATGAACGTTTTTTCCCATTTTATGAATCTGCTGAAAAATTGAGCATGTGTGTATTTGTACACCCATGGGATATGATGGGGCAGGATAAAATGAAAAAATATTGGCTACCCTGGTTGGTAGGAATGCCTGCAGAGACATCAAGAGCCATTTGCAGCATGATTTTTGGCGGTGTATTTGATAAATTTCCAAAACTGCGTGTAATGTTTGCTCATGGTGGCGGTTGTTTTCCACATACAATTGGTCGTGTTAGTCACGGATACCATGCTCGCCCCGACCTTTGCAATATCAACCATGTGGCCGACCCATACGACTACGTAAAGAAATTTTATATTGATAGTCTCGTACACGATAAAGAAGCCTTATTATATAACTTAAAACTTTTTGGTGCCGATCGAATTGCCCTTGGCAGTGATTTTCCATTCCCGCTTGGCGATCTTGAACATGGCCGTTTTATTGAAACCATGCAAGAGCTTACAACCGAACAGAAATCGCAAATGCTTCGTAAAAGCGCTCTAGAGTGGCTTGGAATTGACAAGTAAGCCATTTTCTTCACAACTTGTTGAAATAAGCTTTTAGCGCTCGTACAATACAAGTATAACTTGCGCTAAATATGACGTTAGATTTTTCCGCTTTAATTTGGCTAGTGCTGAGCATCTTTGCAACATCCGCAATTGTTCAGGTAATTTACGGATGGG
>CAYSBE010000123.1:0-6699 GCA_964429245.1 uncultured Bifidobacteriaceae bacterium
GGTAAGGTTAGCTCCAGCAGAACTCATTTTATGAAAAGCAGTAACCATACCTGTTACTGTTCCCAAAAATCCAATCATTGGTGCGGCTCCAGATACAGTTGCCAACGTAGGCATTAGTTTTTCCAATTTATTGATTTCAATATTTCCTGAATTTTGAATGGAGGTATTGATATCCTGAAGCGGCTTTCCTATTCTCGAGATTCCTTTGCCCAACATACGAGCAATGGGTGAATCCGTTCGGTCACATAATGCTTTTGCACCTTTAATGTTTCCACTTAGAACCATGTCTTTAATATTTGCCATAAAATTAGCATCCAACTTGTTTGCTTTTTTTAAAGTTAAGTACCGCTCAACGGTAATATAAACCGATATCACACTTAAAATAGCAAGTGGAATCATGATGGGTCCCCCTTTTAGTACAAGGGAAAACAAATTCATTGACTCTGCTTGTGGATCCTGTGCTGCAGCTGTAACAGCTTGCTCGGTAATTTGCAAAATAATATGGGTCATAGTTGTTGTTTTTTCAGTTAGCTAAACAACGCTTTCCTGCTCATTATTGATACAGTCATTTAACCACATTTTATAAAGATGTACTAAATGGTATACGTTTAGCTTATCCATACCCTGCCAAGGTCAATTTATGATAAGCAAAAACTGAAGGGTAATGCCTATATTTGCCGCGCAATTATGATTTCTATAAACAACCTCTCATTTGACTTTGGCGGACGATCTTTGTATCAAAATGCCAACTGGCATATAAAGCCTAATGAACGAATCGGATTAATCGGACTGAACGGAACCGGAAAATCAACCTTACTCAGGATGATAAATGGTGAATACCAACCGTCCGAAGGCAGTATTGCCAAACCTCGAGACCTCACCATTGGATTTTTAAACCAAGACCAACTTTCTTTTGAAAGTGATGATACCATCCTCAACGTTGCCCTTACGGCATTTGCAGATGCGCTGAAATTGGAAAAAGAAATTGAAGATATCTTAAAGAAAATGGAAACTGACCATTCTGATGAAATCATTCAATTATTAAGTGATAAGCAAGAAGCATTTGAACAATTGGATGGTTACAACCTTCATCATAAAACAGAAAAAGTATTGGAAGGTCTTGGATTCTCAACTGAGCAATTACAACATCCTTATAAAAAGTTTTCGGGAGGATGGCGCATGCGGGTGATGCTGGCAAAACTACTTTTGCAAAATCCAAATTTACTGATGTTGGATGAGCCTACCAATCACTTGGACTTACCAACCATACAGTGGCTTGAAGATTACCTCAGAAGTTATGACGGCACAGTAATAGTTGTTTCTCACGATAGGGAGTTTTTAGACAGGATGGTTAATAAAATTGTTGAGGTTTCCTTGCAGCGCATTACTGAATATCCGGGCAATTACAGCAAATACCTTGAATCAAAGTCGTTGCGTACAGAACAGCACCAGCGTGAATATGAAAACCAACAAGATTTTATCAGGCAACAACAACGGTTAATTGATCGTTTTAAAGCCAAGGCATCAAAGGCAAGTATGGCTCAAAGCAGGGTGAAAATGTTGGACAGAATTGATAAAATTGAAGCCCCTGAAGATGATAACCGTGAAATCAATATTGATTTTAGGGTAGCTCGTAACAGTGGTAAAGTAGTTTGTGATTTAAAAGACGTATCAAAAAGTTTTCCTGATATTGATATTGTGAAATTGGCCAATCGCCAAATACTCCGAGGTGATAAAATAGCATTGATTGGTGCCAATGGAAAAGGTAAATCTACTGTTCTTAGAATGATTGCCGGAACAGAACCTTTTGAAGGTGAAATAATAAAGGGACATAATGTGGAGCAAGCTTTTTATGCCCAGCACCAATTAGAGTCGCTTAACATGGAAAACGAAATTTTGGAAGAACTCAGACAATATGGAGGCGACCGTTCAGATACCGAATTACGAACAATCCTTGGATGCTTTCTATTTAATGGTGATGAAGTATTTAAGAAAATAAAAGTATTGTCGGGTGGAGAGAAAGCACGTGTAGCATTGGCAAGAACACTCTTAGCTGAAGCAAATTTCCAACTGCTTGATGAGCCTACCAATCACCTTGACATTCGTTCAATCAATATCTTGATTCAAGCGTTACAAAAATATGAAGGTACCTTTTTAGCTGTTAGTCACGACCGTTTCTTTATTTCACAAATCGCAAATAAAATTTGGTGGATAGAAGACCAGGAACTCAAAGAATATCCGGGTACATATGCCGAATACGAATATTGGAGAAGCAAACAAGAGGAAGAAGCAGCTAAACAGCAAAGCCTTCAACTCGCACAGAATAAAAAACAAAAACAAACCAAACCTGAATTAACGAAAGAAGAAAAACCTAAAAACAACAACAACCGCTTGAAAGAATTAACCAAGCAATTTGAACTATTAGAACAAGAAGTTGAGCACATCAAAAAAACCATAAGCGAATATGAGATAAACTTTAGTCAGCCGGAGTTTAGCAGCAATGCAGATAAACTAAAAACATTGCAGGCATCCTACAACCACAAAAAGCAGGAGTTGCAATTAGCAGAAGCGCGGTATAACAATGTGTTTGAGGAAATGATGACTTTACAGTAAAATCGTATCCATGAATTCGAATCACATCAAATCTATTCATATTAAGGATTACAGCTACTACCTACCCGAAGAAAAAATCGCTAAATATCCACTGGAACAAAGAGATGCATCCAAGCTATTGGTGTATAAAGATTCAGTAATTAAAGAACGAGTGTTTACGGATTTGGCAAACGAAATTCCCGAAAATGCATTGCTTGTATTTAACAACACAAAAGTTATTCATGCTAGGATGCGTTTTCAACGAGATTCAGGTGCTCAAATCGAAATATTTTGCATTGAACCGTTAGCCCATCATGATTATCAAATAGCCTTTACCCAAAAACACCAAAGCACATGGAAATGCTTAGTTGGTAATGCCAAACGTTGGAAAGGAGACATCCTTAATAAACACTTTCACTCACCAATAGGCAATTGCACACTCGAGGCGCATTTAGAAAACAGAACAGATGATACCTTTACAGTTCGATTTAGTTGGAATCATCCTGAAATGACCTTTGCAGAAGTACTTCATTATGCGGGTATTCTTCCATTACCGCCTTATCTCAATCGGGAAACCGAAAAGAATGATGAGGAGCGATACCAAACCATTTATGCAAAACAACAGGGTTCTGTTGCTGCGCCCACTGCAGGTTTGCACTTCACCGAAAATATATTCCAATCATTAAAACAAAAAAACATCAACACTACTGAAGTAACCCTTCATGTGGGTACCGGAACGTTTAAGCCTGTAAAATCCGATACCCTTGACCAACATGATATGCATGAGGAAGTAATTGATATTTCTATTGAAACGCTGAAGCAAATCAAGTATGCACTGCAAACAAACTACCTCATTGTTGCAGTAGGAACAACCAGCATGAGAACATTGGAGTCGATATATTGGCATGGCGTACAATTGCTTCAGAAAAAAAACATTGTTGAGGTTCAACTATCTCAGTGGTATGCCTATGAAAATGCTGAAACTACAATAGCAGCAGCAGATGCAATAGAAGCCATCATTCATTCATTAAAATTAAACTCTCTTACTTCGTTAAGAGGAATAACCAAAATATTACTGGCACCCGGCTATCAATTCCGCATGGCAAAAGCCATCATTACTAATTTTCATCAACCTGAAAATACCTTAATATTGTTGATTGCTGCTTTTGTAGGTGAAGATTGGCGTAAGATATACAACCACGCACTTGAAAATAATTACCGTTTTCTGAGTTATGGTGACAGTTCAATATTGTTTGGTAAAGACTTATAAACCATTCAGCAAATCCCTAATCGAATCATACGTATCCAGCTTTTCTAAATCGTGAGCGTTGAGGTCAGTCCAAATTGCGTCTGTAATCATTTCCTCCTTTTGTGGTACCAATATGCCGTTAAAACTTGTTTTCATGCGGTACCAATTGGTGATTTTTAAAAACCTGTAATTACGCATCTTATACGTATGGTAAGTTGTAGGTAATTTATCTATGATAGACAATCCCGAAATTCCACACTCCTCCTCTACTTCTCTTATTGCAGCTTCTTCGCTGGTTTCACCGGCATCTATTTTCCCTTTTGGCAAATCCCATTTACCCAATCTTTTTATAAGCAATAATTGACCCGATGAATTATACACTACCCCACCTGAAGCCATTACAGGCACATGGTGGGTATACAAGTCTTTAAATACACTCTCCACATCATCGTGTATAATAAGATAACCTTTACTGCTCAAGCTTTCACATTCTTTTATCCATGAAAGTAATTTTGAGGGGTCATAATTTTCTCGCTTACACTTTTTCAGTGCATCCTCTTTTAAATCAGTTTGGCTGATGAAAAATGGCTTATCGTTGATGAAAATTTTATACATTTGCTGGATGCAATTATCGGAAAATACGACCGCTAAAATAGCGGAATATTTATTAGAAATACATGCGGTTAAATTAAATCCTGACAATCCTTTTACCTGGACATCCGGTTGGAAATCGCCAATATACAGTGACAATCGATTAAGTTTATCGCACGTACACATCAGAAATTACATCAAAAAAGAGTTGGGTAATCTAATCCAAGCCAACTTTCCCGGTTGCGAAGCCGTAATAGGTGTTGCTACAGCAGGGATTGCCCCTGCAGCAATAGCGGCTGATGCATTGCAGTTACCTCTTGGTTATGTAAGAAGTGAGGCAAAGAAACACGGCATGGGCAAACAAGTAGAAGGTGACATCAAACCCGGGCAAAAAGTAGTTGTGGTTGAAGACCTCGTTTCAACAGGTAAAAGCAGCTTACAAGCAGTTGAGGCATTGCGTAATTTTGGCTGTGAGGTTTTGGGAATGGTATCCATATTTACTTACGGATTCGAAAGTGCAAAAACGGCATTCGAAGATGCGCACTGCCCATATGCATACTTGTGTGATTATACCGCCCTTATTGATGTCGCAATCACAAAAGGATATGTTAAACCTGAACAATTGGAGATTTTATCTGATTGGAGAAAATCTCCTTCAACTTGGATGCAATAAGGATAATGCGCAATCTTCCTAAAATTATTTTTGCAGTTTATTTTGGATTTAGTACTGTATTATGCTTTGTATTACTCTATCCTTTCTTTCTCATTACACTAAGTACACCAAAACTATATAGGCAAGCCCATTTATTAAGAAAAATATGGGGTTGGTGGTTATTTACGACCGGGTTTATACGGATTCAACAAATTTATGAACAACCTGTAGATCCCAAAAGAGCTTATATTATTACCCCGAATCACACTTCAAAACTAGATATCGTGTCGCTTACCATCAAACTGCCATTGTATTTAAATTTCATGGCCAAAATTGAACTGGCAAGGGTACCGGTATTTGGTATATTTTTTAGAACCATTGATATTGCTGTTGACAGGAAAAATGCTAGGCATGCAGCACAAGCCTACCAGAAAGCCAAGGATCAGCTGATTATTGGCAAGCAAAGTATTGTTGTATTCCCTGAAGGAACCATACCAAGAAATACACCTACGCTAACTAAATTTAAGGACGGTGCTTTTAAAATGGCAATTGAATCTCAAGCTGCAGTTTTGCCTGTTACCATCATTAATAACTGGAACATACTACCAGACCAAGGAAAATTTCATTTTTTTCCCGGTAAATGTATACAATACATACATGCGCCAATACCCACAAACGGACTCACTGTAAATGATATTCATGCATTAAAAGAAAAATTATTTAATTTTTGCATCAATTTATTTTTATGTTTTTATAATTGAAAGAATCGATCCAATTATTTGATAAATAATTAAAAATTCGAATGATAAGATAAATTATAGATCTTGCTGAAGAGGTCAAAAGACCGACATCAAACAGCTCACCGCCATGTTAATAGCTGATTAAATCAGCTGTTTCACCGCCAAGTTAATAGTGCATAAGCACTATTTTCACCACCTTTCTTCTATGACATATAGTTTTTTAGACTGCATTCGCCATAGGAGTAGATGATTGTGCTTGTTGAGTAGTATCATCAGGAGAAGATTGTTGTTGAGGAGTAGCTCCCTGAGTTTGTTGAATATTGGGTCTACTCTGATAATCACCCATCTTTTCTGTAAGAAACACCCAGCACCCACAAATGCAGAAAAAACCAATGAGGCAAGAAAAAACAAGGATGACTAAGTAAATTGTCGTATCCATTTTTTCGGATGTTTGTACGCTACTTTACAGTATCGTTATAAGATGATAATAACAGTAAGAAAAGAAAGAATTAGATAAATTTTTCATCAATTTATTTAATAAATAATTAAAAATTCGAATAATAAGATAAATTATAAATTATAGATCTTGCTACTGAGGTCAAAAGACCGACCTCAAATAGCTCACCAACTCACACCAACTTTCCACAACCACCTCTCCTCTATGACATACACAGTTTTTTAGACTCTGTCAGCCACATGAGCAGATGATTGCGGTTGCGCAGGCACTTTTAGGGTCAAAGCAGAGGAGGACATCACACCGTTTCCGATAGTAATGCCATTCGGCGAAGACTCCGATGTTGACGACGACTTATTTTATTATCTATCAAAGAATAAGTAATAAGATAATAATTGGATAATGTACTCAACATCATCAG
>CAYSBE010000124.1:0-6454 GCA_964429245.1 uncultured Bifidobacteriaceae bacterium
GATTTCTGAATATAACAACCGCATCACTTTTATTTAGGTGTAAAGGAAAATGATAAATCGATTTTCTATTGGCAAGATGCGCAGCAATTTGTACGTGTGCCGATACAGATAAATCAGGATTGATTTTTTTTAGATTCATGAGCACTTCACGTGTATCAATTTCAGTTTGATAATGCGCTTTTGAAAAAGGATTTTCTTTCTTCATCGGATTATACCATGGCAGCGCCCGGTTATAAAGTAGGTATGCGGTGGTAGTTATTCCTGCTATGGTGCAGCATACCAATGCAGTCTTTTTTAGGTTCTCATTTTTTATTGCGGCTGAAAAATCAATCAGAGCCATAGTAGCCAATGGAGCAAATTCGATGGCATAATGCGCATCAATGCCCCAGAATGCGATTTCTTTATTAAGCAATTTCTGAAACAGCAGTGGAGTTATCATAATCAGGTATGCAGGTCTTATGATGAAAGCAAACCCACCTGATACAAACAATGCAATCAAAAATTCTTGCTTTAGTACTTCATATTCATCAGGTCGAACATGGCTTACCCACATCAACTTTAAGGTTTCAATTGGATGTAATAAAATATAAGAACCTACCGAAAAAAGACTTCCTCCCAAGTGGCTGAATCTGCGCATTTGGTCAAATTTTCCGCTAGGGCTAAGTGCAGGCATCACAACGCCTGAGATGAGCAAAAAGTAAATAATTGAAAACATAAACGCCAAAAAAGCAAATTGCGAACTTGGCTTACGTTTATCAGCATGCAGCAACCACATGCCGGCAACTACAAATACTGCCCAAAGTGCCAAGTTTTCTTTGCTTACTAGTATTCCAATCAAACACAATGCAGCATAGGTAAATTGATTTTTTCTGTATAGCACAAACAACCAAGGAATAAAACAAGCACCAATTATATTGTCGTGATAGTCGTTACCGAGTGCTGTAAAAATACCCCAACACGCATAAAAATGAACAAGCGGAAGCCATGCGTTTCTTATTCCGTTTTCTGTTGCATATCGGTATATGCCCGCACCGGCAATAATGATACAAACATTTTGCACAATAAGTAACGTATAGCTGCCAAACACATACCATAGTGGTGAAAATAATATCGGCCACAAGCTAAAGTGCGAACCTAGAAAAGGGACCGATTCGGGCTCCAGGCCAAGGGTTACAATTTGCGGCTGCAGATGTGCGAAATTATAGAGTGCATGATTAAACAAGCCATAATCCAGTGCGGCAGTTTTAAATAAATAGTGATTGACCAATGTAATGGAGCAATACAATAAAAAGAAAAGCACGTGAATACCGTTGACAATATATCTTGGGTTGGGTGCCATTAGATACCGGCTTTTTGTTTTGGAGTTGTGCTTACAAAATCTTTCAGGTAATACGGTTCAAAGTAGGCTACATCTTCAAAAAGTGCAGCATCATATTTTTTCTGTGCAAGCAAACACATTCCTTTTGCAGAGCAAAGGATACCATGATGAAAAAAAGCACGTGCATTCGAAATGACAGTTGAGCACTTCTGTGTAGCATTTCCTATAAAATGAATCTCATTTAGTTGCAACAAATCAGCAAACGATTGTGCATCGATAATGCAGGCAGTAACCGGGTCAATTTCTTTTAGCGTTACATCATAAGCAGCACAATACACTTCCATACGTCTTGCATCAAGCATAGGCAATATGATGGCTTGCGGATGTATATCAGCATGCTGAGTTAAAAAAACAGTTGCCAAACTTTGTAGCGTTGAAACGGCAATCAGAGGAATACCTAACCCATAGCAAATCCCTTTGGCTGTTGATACACCCACCCGAAGCCCTGTATAGGAACCCGGTCCCATGCTCACAGCTACTGCATCAATATCAGTATAGGTAAGACCTGCCATGTTCAATACCTGATCTATAAAAAGGGTAATTCCGGCTGCATGATTAAAACCCTCATTTGTTTCGTGTGAAGTCACATGTATTCCATCAATAGCTAATGCTATGGAGCAAGTTTCTGTAGCCGTTTCTATACAAATGATTCGAGCCATGTTGCAATTATAAACAAAAGCAGCAACCAATATCCGTTGGGGTGGTTACCAGGTGGCAGATTTAATTACAATACCTTATCCACCAATAGCCTAAAGCAAAATAGCATATTGGCCCTCAAAATCACATAAAAATTCATATTTTCGCAGGTCAATGGCAAGTAAACGCTGGATACCGAAACAAACCCCTGAAAGCAGTAAAGTAGATGAGCTTGCTGCAGCCATTAATATTAATAAAACCCTTGCCGGGGTATTGGTTCAGCGAGGTGTTGATAATTTTGAAATTGCTAAGAAATTCTTTCGACCACAATTCACAGATTTATATGACCCCTTTTTAATGAAGGATATGGACAAAGCTATCTCCAGAATTGATCATGCAATTGCAAATAACCAAAAGATATTGGTGTATGGAGACTATGATGTTGATGGTACCACAGCTGTAGCAACCGTATTTAGTTTTATTTCCAAACGCTACGAATATATTGATTTTTATATACCCGACCGTTATACGGAAGGATATGGAATTTCCTTTATGGGTATTGATTGGGCTGCCAATAATGGTTTTTCGCTTATCATCGCATTGGATTGCGGAATCAAGGCCATTGATAAAATTGATTATGCCTTAAATAAAAATATTGATTTCATAATCTGCGATCACCATTTGCCAGGTGATGATATACCCAAAGCAACAGCCATTCTAAATCCGAAGCAATTGGATTGTACGTATCCCTTTAAAGAATTATCGGGCTGCGGTATCGGATTTAAGCTGATACAAGCCTTTGCACAAAAACACCAAATTGATTTTAAAGAAGTAGAGCATTACATTGACTTGGCTGCAGTAAGTACGTGTGCAGATTTGGTCCCTATTTTAGATGAAAATAGAATATTGGTTCACTTTGGATTAAAAAAGCTAAAAGACAAGCCCAATAATGGTCTGAAAGCGTTGTTGGAAGCCTATGCCCCGAAGCCAGAATTTTCTGTAACGGATGTAGTGTTTTTTATTGGTCCACGCATAAATGCAGCTGGGCGGATTGCCGATGCCAAAGATGCTGTCAGGCTCATGATTTCAAATGACTATGATGATGCCCGAAATATTGCAGAAACGGTAAACCAACACAATACCGAACGCAGAACGTTTGATTCAACAATTACCGAACATGCTTTTCGCATGATTGAAGAGGACTCATCATTTGTTGAGAGAAAATCAACTGTACTTTTTTACAATGAATGGCATAAGGGTGTAATCGGAATTGTAGCGTCAAGACTAATTGAAAAATATTACAGACCAACAGTTATCTTAACAGAGTCAAATGGTTTGGCTACCGGTTCGGCTCGCTCAGTAGATGGATTCGATTTGTATAGCGCTATAGAGCAATGCAGCGATTTGCTTGAACAATATGGAGGTCACACACATGCAGCAGGCCTCACTATGCGGGTAGAAAATGTAGAAGCATTTAGTAAAAAATTTGAAAATGTAGTTGCCTCTTCCATTGCTGTAAGAAGTTTGACACCGGAAATTGAATATGATGCAGAAATTCCATTGCGCCTTATCACACCTAAGTTTTTTAATGTGCTCAAGCAATTTTCGCCCTTTGGTCCAGGCAATATGAGTCCCATATTTATGTCGAAAAATGTGTGGGATGTTGGTGATGTGATGATTGTGGGCAACAATCATTTGAAACTAAGTTTGACACAAGAAGAAGGTGGGCGTATATTTAAAGCAATTGCTTTTGGATTAGGTGAATTTTATGATAAGGTATCTCAAGGAATTTCATTTGACCTATGCTACACAGTTGAAGAAAATTATTATAACGGGCATCTAAATTTGCAATTGAATATTAAGGATATTCAATTCAAAAATTAAGGTTTTTTTCCGCAGCCTTTAAATGTTTTTGTATAGTACGCTTCGTTCAGTCCGTTTATGGCTACACCCTTAGAGCTGCTTACATGAACGAATTTATCATTGTTCAAATAAATGCCAACATGCGATACGGATGCTCCCTTGGTTGTAAAAAATACCAAGTCGCCTTCTTGTAATAAATGCTTATCAATTCGTTTGGTGTTTTTGAACATGTCAGATGAACTACGCCCGATATTTATTTGATAGATTTTAGCGTAGACCATTTGCACAAAACAGGAGCAATCCGTTCCTGTTTTCTCACATCCGTTATCCTTATGCGGCACCCCATACCAATCAGCTACCAAAGCATACAGCTCTTTGTTTGAGTGCTTGTTTAGTGTTATGCCATGAGTGTTAGCAAATTCAACAATTGCATTTTTTGGTGCGCGATGGCTTTGTTTGTTTGCGTTCTTTTTAGAAGCACAACCCGCTGCGATGATTATAAAAAGAAATATTGTTGCTAATTTTCGCACATTCAAAAATCGGGGATTGAAAAATGAATGCAGGCATGATGTACAAACAATGGAGTGTTTACAAACTAAATAAGTGTGTTGTTTTATTATACCTGATCGTATTGTTTGTAATAGATGCAAAAGCCCAGACCAGCCAAGATGGATTAGGGAGTTGGAATATTTTAAATGCCCGATTAAGAATGACGCAAACATGGAGTGCATTTTTTGAAGGACAAATTAGAAGCATTGGTTTCTACACAAACTATCACTATTACGAATACAAAGCAGGAGCTACCTACAGAATAGGGAATAATTTTGCGCTATCGGGTTCGGTAGGCAAGTATGTTACATTCCAAGAGACAGGTAATTTCGAAAATCCTAAACAACAAGATGAAACACGAACGTGGATTCAGGTTGCCATGAACAATCAATTAGGCAGGGTTAGATTTGAGCACAGATACCGTGCTGAACAGCGCTTTACTTTGTCAGGTTATCGAAACCGATTTCGCTATCGGCTTGGCATATTGTGCCCAATCAACAATACTAAAATTGAACCAGGCACATTTTATTTATCGATAAACGATGAAATTTTTTTTACAGATAAAGAGCCATTCTTTGAGCGAAACAGGTTGTTTATGGGAGTGGGATATGAGTACAGTCCAACTGTAGCATTTCAAATAGGATACCTCAATCAATTTGATTATAATCTTACAGATGAAACCGGTAGAGATTTTCTTCAAATTTCCTTGTTGCTAAATATTGATTACAAACATTTGAGCAATAGTTTTATTCCAAACTCTATGAATTAATTTAGGAAATAATTAGTTGGAATGGCGGTCTCGCTTAAAGCGGGACACGAACTCTTGCACCCCAAGCAATTGCGCTACCGTCCCGATAGCTATCGGGATGCGCCACATCCCGAAATTATTTCACTGATTTTTACGATTGGTGCAAATCCTCTCTAAATCGATTTTGGTTGTTGCGAATTTATAAATCGAGGGATGCTGATTTTTCTGTTACACTGAGATGATATATTTTTCCAAATACTAGCGGCAAATTTCTTTTTTCATGCCCAGATGGAAATCCAAAACAAACAGGATAGTCGTAAGCCGAAATGTGTTCTGAAATTATTTCTTCAGCAGTTTTACCAAAAGGGATGGAATTGTCTTTCATATCACTCATTCCGCCTACCACTAGTCCGGCAAGATGATCAAGTTTTCCGGATCTTTTCAATGCCATCATCATCCTATCAATATGGTAAAGGTATTCGTCCAAATCTTCGAGAAATAAAATTTTACCATTCGTATCCAAATCACTGGCAGAACCAAGTTGACTGTTTATCACAGATAAATTTCCACCAACCAGCTCTGCTTTTACCTCACCAATACGATTAAGCGAGTGACTTGTTATTTCAATATTTGGGGCAGTTGATGTGAACAATAAATTTTTCAATAAGTCAATACTTTCTTCGTCAGCTTTGTCAGGTTGCATATTGATGGGCATGGTGCCATGCACTGAAGGCATTCTTAGTAAGTTTAGCTTGTTGTGAAGGACCGTGATATCGCTATACCCAACAAGCCATTTCGGATGTAGCGAAAACGCTTTGAAATCCAATAGGTCAATAATGCGAACAGTGCCGTAACCACCCCTTGCGCATATAATAGCTTTAATATCCGGATCATCTAAAAATGATTGTAGGCCAAAAGCCCGCTGTTCATCATTTCCTGCAAATTGATTATATTCAAGTCCAATGTTTGAAGCAATTTTTACCTTCAATCCCCACGACTCAAAAATAGCAATCGAAGGAAGTAACTCTTCGTATGAAATTTTTCTTGCTGTTGCAGCAATTCCTATTGTATCTCCGGGTTTGAGCGCTTCTAGCATCAAATATGTTTGTCTTCGTACTTTAGTTTGATTTCAGTTACTATCTGTTTCACCTCTTGTTCGCGCGATTTGTCGCAAACCATTAGCACATCATTCGTATCCACAATAATTAGGTTGTCAACTCCATTCACTACGTATATTTTGTCAGGTTTATTTGACGAAATCAAACAGTTTGTTGAGTCGA
>CAYSBE010000125.1:0-6398 GCA_964429245.1 uncultured Bifidobacteriaceae bacterium
GGGAGTGGTACCGCTGTAGTTATAAATGGCAACCTAAACCTAACTATTCCGAGCGGATTGATTTTGGGATCTGATTCAATATATCTTAGGAACAATGCCACCGTTACAGTTGTTGGTCAACTCTTATTCAACAAATATATTTTTGATTCCCTATCTACTGTCCAATTTATATCAAGCTCCCCACAAACAATTGTAGGGAATGATTTTTTCAACTTGGTGATAACAGGAGGGCAAAAATCAATCAATACTCCTATTCGAGTACGTAATAATTTATCGATGCTTACCAACTTAAATGCCAATGGCCATTTAGTTACAATTGGGAGTGGTCCTAATCAAATTGGCAATGTTTCTGCCCCTTCAGGATACGTAATTGGCAGCATGTTGAGGTGGAAATCTAATACCCAAGGCAACAGCATGTTGTTTCCTATTGGGAATGCCACTCGAAATGCAAGTGCCAACCTGGTTTTCTCCGGTAATACCCTAAGTCCCGGCACAATACGATCTGAATTTGTGGCATCAGCCCCAGGTAATGGAGGATTGCCAATATTTGATTTCACTAACTCACCCGTTGTAACTGTTAATAAAACATCTCCGGCAGGATATTGGCAATTCGACCAAGGAAATGGACTCAATCTCGGAACTGCTACCTATGAGTTAGCATTGACAACAAATAATTTTCCCGGTGTAAGCAATTTCAGTTTACTCAGAAGTGTGAGAAGGGCAAATTCCGCGTCAGTATGGCAAATAATTGGCACGGCAGGTACAAATACAGGGACCAACGCTGCCGCAACTGTTGTTAGAAGTGGCATCAATACATTTGGCCAATTTGGGATTGCCAGCGATTCTGCTTCGAATGCTTTACCGGTTGAGTTGATTAATTTTAACGGCAATCAAGCAAATCAGTCTATTTTGCTTAAATGGCAAACATCTTTAGAAATAAATAGTGATTATTTTGAAATCCAACGTTCTGCTGATTTACAAAGTTGGAATGTATTGGGTAAAGTTAATGCCGCTATAAATTCCACATCAACCAATTTCTATAATTTTAATGATAACCATCCTATATCTGGAACAAATTATTACCGCTTAAAAATAGTAGATAAAGACGGCTCATATGAAAACAGTAACATCGTTCAAGTAAGCTTTGAAGAAAATAACAAGTATAAAGGTGATATTGTCATCTATCCGAATCCAACCAATTGCCAAATACATTTATATAATAGCAGCGCATTTGAAAACGAAGTGATTATATATGACCTTACCGGAAATATATTAACCCAAGCAATATTAACACCTTACACCAATACCACAATTGCAAATGAACAGGGCTGTTTCGAACCTGGTATTTATATTGTGGGGTATAAAAGTGCAAATGAAACCCGTTACCAAAAACTTATTGTAAAATAGCAGATTCAATACAGACTTTACCTTAAGCAAATAAATCATTACTATTGCCAATCAAATAGGCAATAGTAACATGATTAGAACCTTTAAAAAGGCTATTTCTCCCTTCCGAAAAATTGTATATAAGAACCTGAAAGGCAGGCCTTGGAGCTATGGGTACAATGATACCCGATGGGAACTCATAAATAATACCATTCGCAATGAAGCCGATTTAAATCAGTTTGCCCAAAACCTTATTCCCAATCAATATGCTATTGGATTTGATGAACGATTGGTTGAGTATCCTTGGCTATTTTCTAGGTTAACCAAGCTTAAAGGCAATCAAGTGCTTGATGCCGGTTCTACATTTAATTTTCCATCATTGGTTAGCCATCCGGCCGTTCAACAAAATCATTTTACGATTTATACGTTTTATCCTGAGCAGGAAAGTTTTAACCATCATCGTATTTCATATGTTTATGGTGATTTAAGAAGTCTACCATTCAAAGACAATCATTTCGACTGTGTTATTTGTCAATCAACCATCGAGCATATTGATATGGACAATTCTATTTATGGCTATGAATTGGCTTCAAATAAAGAAGTAACTCGGAAAAGCTATGAATATGAAAAAGTAGTGCATGAAATCGTAAGGGTATTAACATCCAATGGTAAATTGCTTCTTACTTTCCCTTACGGTAAGTTTGAGAACCATGGTTTTTTTCAGCAGTTTGATGCTGAAATGCTGGAAAGAATTACCAATTACCTTCATCAATATGGGCAACCAAATACACATTATTTTAAATATACTACTCAAGGTTGGATTGCTTCCACTGCATCAGACTGCAATGATTGTGAGTCATATAATCCACATACCGGAAAAGGAATTGGAAATGATGGAGCAGCTCATAGCCGAGCCATCGCCTGCATTGAATTTATTAAAAAATAAGCAAACCAATTGAAATGAAAATTATTGTAACAGGAGGAGCCGGATTTATCGGATCACATTTGGTAGATATTCTATTGTCTAAAGGAAATCAGGTATTGGTTGCCGATGATTTTTCTTATGGCAAAAAGGAATTTTTAGAAACTGCCAATCCATTGCTACACATAGCAGAAGGCGATATTACTTCAGCTTCTTTTGTACAAGACATATTTAGCACCTTTCAACCCGAACTTGTTTTTCACCTTGCAGCACTACATCATATACCTACATGCGAAAACAAACCTGATATTGCATTACGTATTAATGTAGAAGGAACACAACATATACTGAATGCCGCTTCAAAAACCGAACAATTGAAACGTATCGTGTTTGCATCAAGTGGTGCCGTATATGATATTATCAATGACCCATTGTTGGAAGAATCTACACCAACCATTCCTTATGATGTGTACAGTGTTTCAAAACTTTCAGGCGAATTTTTAATGCGATTGTGGGCTCACAAATTCGGCAAACAAGCCATTGTTGCCAGAATATTTAATACCATAGGCGGAAGAGAAACCAATGCACATCTCGTACCTGAAATTGTTGACCAATTGCTGGCCGGAAAATCAACCATAGAACTTGGAAACTTGGAACCTAAGCGCAGTTATATTGATGCACGCGATACCTCAGCGGGCTTACATGCATTAGGCATGATGCAACATGAAAAACCTTTTGATGTATTTAACTTGGGCAGAGAAGATGAATACAATGTGAAAGAAATTGTAGACATGCTTGCAGATGCACATGGCAGCAATGTGTTGATTGAACAATCTGCTTCTCGCATGCGAAAGGTAGACCGCATTAAGCAACAGGCATCCATGCATAAAATGAAAACAATCGCAAAGTGGGAACCTACCTACTCCGTAGCTGAAGGTATAAGGTATGCTTATGACTTTGCCAAAGAAAAACGTGTAAGATGAAAAAGTTACATTTTTGCCTAAATTTAATTGCAGATCCAAACTGGCATGGAGGCAGCATATACATCCATAATATTGTACACGCCCTATCCAAGTTGCCTTCTGAAGAACGGAGTAAAATAAAACTGAGCATTGCTACACAAGATGTGTCGTTCATTCCTGATGAAATAAAAAATAAAGCAGATGAGATTTACCACGACAGTTTTTTTCATCTTGCCTTTTATAAAATACTTAGAATACTGCCCCCTATTTTTCGTTTGCGTATATTTAATTGCAGAAAAATTGATTGCTACTACCCTGCAGGTAATTTGCCCCGCAAGTGGATATTTAATTGGGCGGGATGGATCCCTGATTTTCAGCACCGACATTTGCCGCACTTATTTTCGAAAGAAGAATATTCAAGCCGTGATGCCCGAAACCTGCATCTTGCCAAAGAATCGCCTGTACTTGCATTCAGTAGTGCGCATGCCATGAATGATTATTTTAGCTTTTTTCCTGAATACAAAGGCAATGAATACCTGCTGCATTTTGTAAGCAATGCCAATGAAGGCTGGTTAACAGAAAATGCAGAAGAAACCTTTTTAAAATATGAATTACCTGAGAAATTCTTTATTGTTTGCAATCAGTTCTGGAAGCACAAAGACCACGAAACGGTAATTGATGCATTGCACCTGTTGAAACAAAAAGGAATCACCACATATGCAGTATGCACGGGTGCTATAGAAGATTTTCGCAATCCTGACTACTATCCATCCTTACTTGAACGTGCTGAAAAACTCGGAGTAAAAGATCAATTTATAGTGGTTGGTTTTATTTCGCGCAAAGATCAGATTCAACTCATCCGAAAATCTATGGCTATTATTCAGCCCTCACTTTTTGAAGGCTGGAGCACGGTGGTAGAAGATGGTCGCTCATTGGGCAAAACAATTTTCCTTAGCGATTTTCCGGTACACGTAGAGCAAAATCCGCCACATACCTTTTATTTCAAACAACGCAACCCTGAGCAACTGGCTGAGCTAATTGAAAGAGAATTGCCATTGTTACAATCAGGCCCTGAGTTTGAAAAAGAGAAAGAAGCCTTTCGTATCAATACCAACATGATGCAGGAGTTTGGACGAAATGTTATTATGCTTGCACAAAAAGTAGCAAACAGTTAGCGTTTCTTTAGTTTTTTTACTACCTCAAACCTTAGTTTTAATATATGTAGTATTGCCATTGAAACGTGCTGACTGAAACTAGCAATAACAGATCCTTCCAACCAAGTGTTGTAATCAATTCCATGCCTGATTCCTGCAATGTATTTAAATACCTGCAGTGCTGAAATTTTTCTGCAAATGGCATACGAAACGGTTTCTTCCTGATCTTCAAACATGGCTACATTCTTGTACGCTTCAACTGCTTTTTTATCAGGAAACCTGAGCATACTATCCATCAGTAAAATAGCCGGCTGTTGCATATTTTCCTTTATGCCGTATTTGGCCAACAGTGGAGATATCATTTGACTAAATGTTTCAATTGCATGATGCTGTATCTGTACCTGTTCTGCTGCTAATGTTTGCTTGTTTTCTGTTCGCAATACCGGAACAATGGCACCATGCTGATGTTCATATCCGGTACAACTCCCATGATCTGCTGTAACAAACAATTCGTACATAAAGAGTCGCTGCAATATTCCGGGGTATTGCTTGTGGTCAATAAAAGTATCAAACACATCCTGCTCAAATGGTTTTACTGCATGTGGCAAAGCGATGTAAAATCCGGTTATCCCGTTAGGAGGATAGATATCAGCTGTCTTCAAAATCATTGACAAAGAAACCTGCTGTCTTCCACGCCAACCCACATCCACTATTCCTATATTTTTGTTTTTATCAAAGCCTTCCTGTTTCAGATATTGCACAACCAATTCCCTGAGTTCAGCGGCACGTGCTTCTATTTTGCTTTTTATTTCATTTGTTGTTCTAAACAGTTCCTTGAGTTGGTTTCGTTCAGGTGCATCAAGATTCCGGGAAGTATCATCAGCAAATTTTCCAAGATAGGGTTTAATGGCTGCAGCTGATATTTCGGCACGTTTACACACATCCTCCACACTCAGATGCGTGGTGGGATCGAACATCCAATCGAGCACCCGGTCATCCACTTTCTGCACCGAAGGCAGATGCCATGCCTTGCGCGATCCGAATAAATAATGGAGCCGTATCGGGTAACCGAATGCATTGCAAATATGCTGTGCAACCCGATGCAAAATTTGTCCGTCACGTGCTACAAAGTATAAATCTGTTAACTGTTTTTCATTTGCTTTTTGAATGACACTCCATACATACGCATATAGAAAAGGTGCCACATAATCACTCACCGTATCATGTAAGGCCTGCCATTCAGTACGATCATATGATGATGTGTTTCTTGTGCTGCGCATGCATCCAGCCAGAAGGGATGATACTGCGAAGGGTGTGTCGGATTTGTCATAAACAAATTTCTCTGCAGTATTGGGATGTGCTTTTTCAAAATACACTCCATTTATTCCATATTGAGCAGGCATTTTCACATCAGAATGCAGGTTATCACCCGTGTGGGAAGCTATCGAAAACTGTGCGAGTGCCGCTTTAAAAAGGCCTCCGTGGTGTTTGGTTTTCCTGTATTCGCACGATACCAATAGTTGATAGTAGGTTGTATTTGTGCGCTCAAATGCACGTACAAAAAAATCATTTGGCAGATAAAAATCAGAAAGGATCAATGATTCGGTATTCAGCTTTTGTAGGTTTTCTTGTATCGGCTGAATAAAACTCAGTTCGGTTTCGATCTCGAGTTGCTTAAGCTGTGAAATCTTATCTGCATCAAGCTTCAGGTGTGCATTCAACTCATCGTATATTTCATCGATTGTAACTTCCTCAAACGCTGATTTCCTTCTTGCGGCTGTTTCGCAATCCGTACGCAATTGCATAAACATCTGAGGGTCACTTCCGATAATTCCTTCCGACTTTGCCTCCATAGCCAGAAACCAGAACAGGTCTTTGGGAATCAAGCAAGCTCGCGTAAATAAGGTATCGAAAAAATCGAAACTGTTCATCATTTCTTTGCTACGGCCAGCAAGTTTAATGAAAGGGGTATTG
>CAYSBE010000126.1:0-6398 GCA_964429245.1 uncultured Bifidobacteriaceae bacterium
TACGACATTTTCTACGACATTTTCTACGACATTTTCTACGACATTTTCTACGACACTATACTTTGTATTATGTTTAGGTGTTGCCAAAGCAGCATGAGTAAACTCAAGTTGAATACCTCCTGAGTGTTCACTCACCAGCACTTTTTTCATACGGGCCTCAATCAGTGCTTCATTTATCTTAGCGATACCACGTCCCCAGATCTCGACCATACCTGCTTTGAAAAATACATCAGCAATACGTTTGTTTCGGGGGCGCGAAGGATGTTTAGTAAGTAGTTTGGCTATACTCAAATCTTCAGGAAGCTTACCCTCATTCCACAATATAAGTTTATTGTCGTAAATACTCATTTGAATGGCGGTGCCAGTATAATCCTTATGAACGATTGCATTTAGAATAGCTTCCCGTAATGCGGCCTCGGGATAAAGCGTTTTTTCAATACGTTGCAATCCTCTGTACTGTATGTTTGAAATAAGGTATTTTGATTTGAGTATTTCCATGACCTTTTCAGGCATTTGCAGGATATTACCTTCAACAATATCCTGAAAGAGTAAGTCGGCATCACTTTTTCCGAATCGACCAATTCTGAAAGATACATTAGGGATGAATTTATTCGGATTTTTTCCGAATACGAGTAATGCAGCTTTCGATATTTTTCCTTCCGGAGTAATAAGGTTAAGTTTTTCGAGCATTGCTTTGGGTGTTTCGTAACTTGCGTTGGCATCAATACGCCCCGATGCAAGCGCTCTTTTCAGAAAGTACTGGATAGCTGAATTGTCGATGTCTTTTAATGTTGCATGTTGCTCGGGGAGCTCATCCCATGATTTACCGGATTTCTTGAGGAGGAAATGCTGTAATGCTGCCCCTCTCAACTCCTGTTTAGTGGAGCCGGAACGTATATAATATCCACCCTGATAGGAAATAGCTACAGGCGAGCGTTCAATATCAATTTGCAGGTAAGTAAATCCTTTACTTTTCTTTAATGCAACTTTTGGAACTATGCCAAGCAATTGAATACATTTATTGGGAATATCTTCCAGATACTTTTCCGGACTCTTTATTCCAACTACTTTGCCATTATCATCAATCCCTACAAACAGTTTACCACCATCGCTGTTAGCAAAAGCACAAATTACTTTCAGGAATTCATCCCTCCAGCTGCTTTTATATTCGATGTGTTCCGTTTCGGTCATTATTTTTCAGACAGAGAAGAAGTTATTGAAAGACAGTAGTCTCTTGTGGTTATTGATTATTGGGCGTTGTGGGGTGACTGTTGTCTGAAGACTATAGACATAAGACTGAAGATTATTTACTCATGTAGTCTCGAGTCTCGCATCTCTTCATCCAACCTGCGGTTGGTAAACTCGCTTCTCGTTTACACCGTATCCACAAAATCTTTTTCTACTTTATTAAATATCAATACTCCGAAGGTTAGCGTAAATATGGCAATCAAGATGGTATAGCCCAGCATTCCCCAATTGAAAGTACCAGAGCCTAGTATGATATAACGGAAGCCTTCCATAATAGGCGCAATGGGATTGTAGGAGAGGAGTGTTTTATATTTTTCGGGGGCTGCACTTAATGGATATATCACCGGAGTGGCGTACATGAAAAGAGTCATCCCAAATCCAAGTAAGAAACTAAGGTCGCGGTACTTGGTGGTCATGGCTGAAATGATCATACCCAAACCTAACCCGAGCATCGCCATAAGTAAAATGAGGCATGGTAATAAGATAAGGGATGCATTCAATTCAGGTTGATAGTCTTTGGCAATTATGTAATAAATATATAGGATGATAAATTGCAAAAACTGAATACCAAATTTTAATAAGTTACTTACGACAAGTGTAAGTGGCATAATAAGTCGAGGGAAATATACTTTACCAAAAATAGCGGCATTGGCACGAAACACACCTGCGGTGCCGGTAAGGCAATCGGCAAAGTATGTCCAAGCAACGGTGCCAATCATATAAAACAAAGGCTTGGGTAGTCCATCTGTACTAAGCCCGGCAAGGTTGCCAAATACAAACGTAAAGGTGATGGTGGTAAACAATGGTTGTAGAAACATCCATATGGGTCCAAGTATAGTTTGCTTGTAGGCTGCAGTAATATCACGCTTAACGAGTAGGCCCAATAAATCGCGGTAGCGCCACACATCTTTTAAGTTGAGCTGAAACAGCGACCGCTGTGGCTCAATGGTGAGGTCCCATTCTTTTATAGCTTCTTCGTGGTTCATGAAAGTTGGTTATCGGTTATTTGTTTTGGGTTGTGAGTTGGCGGTTTTTTAATTAAACACGGTGTCCGCGGAGTTCACTGAGTAACACGGTGTAATGTTATTTTCTTTTGCTTACCCCTTCCCTAAAGGCAGCCCAATGCTCAGGTACAGGTAAAAGCTAAGTGTGGTTGTGCCCTTTAGGGTCAGGCTTGTAAACCTTCAGGTTTGGTGTGGGAGTGAATCTCAGTGATTTCTCTGTGTTCAAGGTGTACTCCGTGGTGAAGTATCACGTAACAGTAAAATCGCATTCACAATCTGCCACACATAAAAACTGTTATCCGGTTTCTGCGAACAATAATCTTCGTATATTTTTTTCAGGTCTTTAGGTTCAAACCAATGACTAAGTACATCAGAATGTTCATTGAGTAATCCTTCAATCCATGGTTTCAGCTCATGTGCCAGCCATTCGCGTTGCGGAGTTTGCAGCGCGCGTTTAGGAGCTTCGCTAACACGTTTTGGGATAATTTTATTAGCCAGTTTACGAATCAGGTATTTGCCTTGACCATTGTTTATTTTGTGATGTACAGGTTGGCGTAAACCCAGTTCTACCAGCCGGTAATCCAGAAAAGGTTCTCTTAGTTCGAGGCTATAGGTCATGGAATTGCGATCGGCAAAACGCATGGCACGCGGAATTTTTGTCTCAAGCAAATCACGAATCTGTAGATGAGTCACAGCATCTGTTTTTATTACCTGATTCCTGTGCGGTAGTACTGATGCTTCACGCAAAATTTCCGGTTTCAGATATGGAGCTAACGTAGTTACACTCGTGGCACCCTGCACAGGTCCTTTGGTTAAATCTACATCCGAAGCACGCTGATAATATTCATAGCCGCCCCAAGATTCATCCATGCCGTTTCCATCCAGCAATACCGGAATGCCTGCATTACGTGCAGTTTGAAAAACCTTGCTCATGCCCAGCGTAGGAATACCACCGAAGGGTTCATCCATGCGTTTCGCTATGGCACTGGACAGGTCAGGTATTTCATCAGATGTAAGCAGGCAGGCGTGGTGCTGAACCGAAGTGTGTGCCAACATTTCATGAACCCAGGGCAATTCATCGTAGCGTTCATCACCTGTATAAAATGTAAATGCGTGCAGTGGAAAATCATTTCCCTTTACACGGTTTACCAATGCCAGCAGCAGCGATGAATCCAAGCCTCCCGACAGGCAAATTCCTACAGGTACATCAGCACGAAAACGGTATTCTACTGTGCTTTCCAGAATATGAAGCAGTTCATCCAGAATGATTTGTTCGCTGCGCGTATCGGTATCTGTTATATTTTCATGCAAGCTGTACCAACGGCTGATGTGAAGTGTATCATTCGCATACGTTGCATAGCATCCGGCAGGTAATGCAGAAATATGTTGCCAGAATGTGTCAGCAGAGTGATCGTACAGACCGCTGGAAAAATAGGTTGTCCAAACAGAATAGTTAGGTTCTTTACTGACTAATCCGCTGGCATGAATGGCTTTTATTTCACTGGCAAAAACAAAGCTACCCGAAGCAGTGCTGTAATAAAGTGGCTTTACACCGAAGCGGTCGCGAGCCACAAACAACTCGTGTGTATGGGTATCGTATATAGCCAGAGCAAACATACCGTTTAGCTTTTGCAGCATACCGCTTCCCCAGCGGATGTAAGCAGCCAGAATAACTTCCGAGTCAGATTCAGTGATAAAGCTGTAGGTGTTTTTCAATTCCGATTTCAATTCGCGGTAGTTGTAAACCTCACCATTGTAAACCATAACGTATCGCTTATCGTGGCTGTACATGGGTTGATTGGCCGCATCACTCAAATCAATAATGCTTAAGCGGTTATGTCCGAGGGCAACATGTTTCGATTCGCTTGTGTATATGCCTTGCGCATCAGGTCCCCGCGAGGCTTGTGCCTGCATCATACGTTGTGCAGCAGTTGCAGCTAATGGTGAATTTACTATGCCGGATATTCCGCACATTTTTATTTTATTTCAACAAGGTGCGCACGGGGTTCACTGTGTGCCACTGAGTTTTTCTCAGTACTATTTTTCTCCGTGCCATCTCCGTGTTCTCAGTGTCCACCGTGTTTAAGAAATGTTTCTATCAGTTCTTCCGCTCTTTCCCAATCCTTAGGCGTATCAATATTTACATGCCTGTCGGCACCTGCCTCAATATAACCTAAGCGATTTCCGTAGAATGAATTTTTAGTAAGCAATACTTCTGTGGAGGTTATGTAAATGCTCCCATCGCGGAAATAAGCAGGTGGCAATTCCTGCCTGCGCGAAATAATTTCCTGTTCGCCTGTCGCCAGTTTCAGCGTACCATTTTCATCCGGTTCAAATATCCAGTGTGGGTTATATTCATGCGGCACAGGTAAAACACTGATGAGTGAATCATAATTACCCGAAATAAATTTCTGAATGGCCTCCTCTATAAAACGCACAGATCGGAAAGGATTGGTGGGCTGCAATAGTATAACAGCATCGTAGTGCCTGTTTTGTTTTTGCAATTCGTGTAAGGCATGCAGCACTACATCGATTGATTTAGCCGAGTCGGTTGCCAGCTCTACTGGTCGTATAAAAGGTACATATGCACCAAAGCTGCGTGCAACAGCAGCAATGTCTTCGCTATCGGTACTTACCACACAATCGGTGAGTAATGTTACCTGTTTTGCCGCTTCGATGGTATAAACAATAAGGGGTTTACCTCCCAGAGGTTTTATGTTTTTACCGGGTACACCTTTAGAGCCTCCGCGGGCAGGAATGATACCAAGTATTTTCAATACTGAATGGTTTTATGAAAACGATAAGGCAATGTTGCCAATAAATCAGCAATAGTTTTTCCTGCATCACCACCACCATATACATTTGAAGGTGCTGGTTTTTTTTGTTGTAAGATAAGTTGCAATGCTATAGTGATTTCTGTTTGTGTATACCCAACGTCTAACACATTATTGCCACGTTCACGTTTGTTTTGTCGTGTTCCTACATTGATAACTGGCACACCTAAGAAGGCGCATTCTCTTATCCCTACGCTTGAATTGCCAATCAAGCAATCGCTATTGACGAGTAAGCGAAGAAAATCTTCGCCTTCCATATTTTTGAAGAAATGCATGTGTTGCGGTTTGTGCATTTCACGAAATGCGCGAATACCTGTTGATGTTCCGTCTGCTCCGGCATCTACATTGGGCCAAAACCACAACACGGGTTTTTCAAGGTCTTTCACAGCGGCAAGGGTTTCTTCAATATGTTTGCGCGACTCAGTATGTTCATTGGTTACCGGATGCTGCATTACCACTATATATCCGTTTGACAAATTAGGTTTGGCTCCCACACCTCCGTATTTTATGTAAGGGTCAAAATTTAAGGCAGGAGATTGTAGCACCTCTGCTGCCAAATCAATTGACGGGCACCCTGTGTTAAACACATATGCAGGATCTTCACCTAATTTTATTACACGTTCACGTGCATCTTTGGATGCCACAAAATGGTAATCGGCCAATTTGGTAATGCTGTGACGAACTTTCTCGTCAATATTGCCGGTTACCTCACCGCCCTGCACATGTGCCAGCGGTATATTCATGTATGAGGCTGATATAGCAGTAGCCATAGTTTCAAAACGGTCGGCTACCGTTACAACAATATCTGGCTTTAGGTTGTCAAAAACAGTTGATAATTCCAGTATGCCAATACCGGTAGTTTTTGCAGCTGCGGTAAGGTTTTCACCTTCCAGTACATTGAATACTTTGGCAGCAATATCAAATCCGTCCCTCTGTATATAGTCCACTGCGGAACCATACCGATCAAGCAGGGCAGAGGCAGCTACAATCAATTGTAATTCCAGTCGCGGGTGCTGTTGTATGGCACGCAGTGCGGTTTTGATTCTGCTGTAACTGGGACGTGCAGTTACAACTACAGCTATTTTACGTTTGGTATTCAAGGTAATTAATTTTATCACGGTGTTCACCGGGTTCACTGAGTGAACACGGGGAGTTTACAGGACGATTCGTTTGTAGCCTTCTTTAAGTAGCATTACATTGAAGTTAATAAGCAAGCCAAGCTTTTTTTCAGATAGTCGCAGGTAAGTCATGAGTTGTGCCACATGGACAGGAGCTAATGCATCAATAGATTTACAATCTATTATAATTTTGT
>CAYSBE010000127.1:0-4158 GCA_964429245.1 uncultured Bifidobacteriaceae bacterium
CAAGCATATGCAGCGGAATGGTTTCGTTATCTGATAACAAAACAGATTGCATAATATTCTTTCCGGCAACATCAATGAGTTTGTATGTGCATGTTTTTGCACCATGTATATTTACCAATTGCGAAGCTGGATTAGGGAAAATGGTAATACTGTTTTTCCAATCATCACTTTCTTGTATAGAAGTCGAATTACACATCAATGAATTCAATATTTTCCATATATCCTCTACAAATATTGTGGGCACTAAACCGGCATTCCCTGACGGCTGATTGCCCATGCGAACCATTACAAGTCCTTTTGAAGGTGCAATGCACAATACTTGTCCGTTTTTACCCAATGCCGCATACATATCTGGTGGTGCAGATGGTGCCCACGACCCTGGGAAAACCGTTTGCAATTGAGGTATCATAAATGAAGACTTGCCATTGAGCCACCACAAATACCCGTAGGATAAATTAATATGTTGTGATGTATTGGTCATTTGACTTAAATAGGCTGAGTCTGATAACACACTTGTATTTGCCCACTTGCCATTGTTTTGCATCAGTAACCCAAAACGAGCCATACTGCGCATATTACTATAATACACATTGTTAAAACTTCCCGTTCTAAGCCAAAACCCATTCATACCCGTTATCGATTTTACTTTTTGATTGGTGTATATATTATAATCTGTGCTTGTTGCCGCAGAAACCACATCTTCTAATAAGGTATAAGGCGCATTATGATAAGCCCATCTTGTTCCTGGTTCATTCAAATATTTGAGGCAACTGTCAATTGTACAATCCACATCGGGTACGTTGTCATCCAGTCCTGTTGTCATTGTTAGCTGGTGGCGAATGGTAATTTTTTCTTCTTGTTGAGTGGTTAAACTGGTCCAACCCGGGCCTAAGTATGATGAAGTGGTATCTGAGATTTTTAGCTTTCCTTCTTCTTGTGCTTTACCAACCAAAAATGCAGTCAATGTTTTTCCGGCTGAAGCCCAATACCAAAAACTATCTCTGGTGTGGTTATCAAAGTACTTTTCTAATACAATTTTACCATCTTTCAAAAGCATGAACCCTTTGGTATCTTGATTATCCAAGTAGTTGTATAATGTATCCACATACTGAGTGCACCAAACCATTGAAGCAGGCGAAACAGTGTCCCATGTTGTTCCTACAGTTGGAGGGAAATATATTGGTTGCGCTTTTGAACTGCCAATTACAAAAAGCAAAATCAAAACAGAAATACATGTTTTCATATTTTATGGAAATTAAGTTGTTGCTAATGCATCATATTTATTTAGAACTTATCCCCATTGGCCATCTTAATTCGGGTTACTAAAAATATAGTAAACAAAGCGGAGACAATAGATATTGCTCCTACCCAATGGTAATTTTGTAAGGCTCCATCTGGTTGTTTTGTAATAATCATACCTGCAATATAAGAAGACAAACCTGCACTAAGTTGTTGCATACTAGACACAATACTCATAAAGCTGCCTCTATTCTCAGGTTCTACCGTAGCAGTAACCATGGCTTGGGCAGGAATAAACCTTCCACCAGACATCACGAAAAAAAATGTGGTAGCGATTAATGCAACCCACAAAGCAACTTCCGGCATATGGGTAATGAAAAAAACTGGAATGGTAGAAATCGCAACAAATATTTGAAAAACAATTTTCTTCCCATATTTATCTGCCCACCTGCCAATCATTGGAGAGGCAACCATATTCATGGCGCCACCAAACAAATAAATGTATGCTAATTGACTTTCCTCAAAACCAACATTAGCTACCATATAAGGGCTAAGAAACGGAATGATCGAAAAATGTCCGAACATAATCACCATCATCAACGTGATGGCTTTTCGTTGATTCGGATTTGAAAGAATGTTGCCCAAAACATTACGTATAGAGTTGGTATTTGCAGAACCTGCAGTTACATGCCCGGAGATATTGGGAACAAATTTCCAAATCATATACATTATGGGCAATGCCAAAGCAGCTAAGAAAATAAAGGGCGTGTTCCAACTGTAGTGTGTAGCGATAAAAAGCCCGAAAGGCACACCAAAAACAGAAGCCATTGAAAAGGCAGCCATCACATAACCCATTGCCTTCCCTCTTCTATCAAATGGAATGGTATCACCGATAATGGATAAAATCACAGCGCCCAACACCCCTCCAAATAGTCCGGTGAAGATGCGTGCAATAATTAAGGTCAAATGATCGGGAGCCAAGCCACACGCCAATGTGCCAATTAAAAAACCCGAGTAAAGCATCATTAAAAATCTTTTTCGGTCAAATCGGTCAATAAAAAAGGCGGTAACGAATCCGGAGAATCCTGCGCTAAATGTATAAGAAGAAACAATTAGGCCAAATTCACTTGTGCCAATTCCAAAGGTGCGCATCAATTGTGGACCAAGCGGCATCATAATCATGAAATCCATGATATTGGTAAAATTGATGGCTGCGAGGGTAAATAATAATAAGCGCTCCTGATTGGATTTCATTGATACAAATCAAAGATTAAGCTTTATTACATAAAATAAAACTTATACACCGAACTACCTAATTATTGTAACCGTCCCATTTACCTCTCGATCTTTTTCATCCGTCATAAATTGATACTTGAAGATGTAAAAATACACCCCTGAAGGACACTCATCTCCTTCGTTGTTCATTTTGCCATTCCAATTCACGCCATCATTGCCCAATCCGTCTTTATCTCCTTTAAATACAAGTCCTCCCCAACGGTTATAGATGACCAATTCATATTTCTTCTCTCCTGCAATTTCAATGTCAAATGCATCATTTGTGTTGTCATTGTTACCCGGTGTAAACACATTCGGAATTTTTACATCTGAATAATAGAAGACCTCTTTGCAAATTGAATCCCAACAATCTTCAGGATTGTAGGCAACTTGGCATATCACAAAACTAAAACTATCGCCTTGGTACTTATAGGTTGGACTAAACGCTGTTGAAAACGGATTCACCATCACCCCTTTTTTATCAAACCACTCATACCTTACTGCACCCTGTGCCGTATTGTTCAATTGATAGTTGGGTGCTTTTGATTCATCTACATCAAATCCGGCTTGTACACCTAATACCACAACTTCTTTAAATGGTGTATCAGCACATTCTGTAAATATGGTGGTATACGGCAAAATACGAATGCCATACACTCCCGGATTGGTATAGGTATATGAAATGGTTGTATCGGGAAATTGTTTATTGGTTGAATCTGACTTTGAAAAATACCAAGTATAGGCGGTATAAATAGGATCACCACTTACATAAAATTCTGTTTCTTCATTCGGACAAATTGAATCAGGCCCGAAAATATTTAATTCAGGTGTAAACTGAACATACACATTTCTAGATGGCAAATCAGTAGTGGTATCAGGAAAAATAGCAGTACACGTGATGAGGTTGCCTGTGCTCGGATTTCGCAACGTATCAATGCCAAGCAATCTTACTTTATAAATACCGGGTTTGGTATACGAAAACGTAAAACTTGTGTCGCTTTGGGTGGAAAGAATCGTGTTGTTGCTGTCGCCAAAATACCAAGTCCACGACAACAATTTTTTAGCAGTGGTATTGTCAAACGTAATTTCAAAAGGCATGCAACCCAACGTATCGCTCATTTCAAAACTTGGCTCCGGACCTTTAATGCTAATTTGTTTGTATGCGGTGTCTTTGCATCCCTGAAGGGTCGTGATCACAAACATGACATTAAAGATTCCGTTTGATGTAAAGTTGTGAGCAGGATTTGGTAAGATGCGCGGTTGCTTGTTGTCGCCAAAATCCCAATACCATTCATTGATTGCATCGGGCACGCTTGTAGCAACTGCTCCAGCTGTATCCAAAAACACAGAAGAGTCTCTAAATGCTACAATTTGAGGCGCACAAAGAAAAATCGAATCGGCTGTCCATACCCTTGCCTCAGGGTTTACTACTTCAATAAAATTAGTGTATACCAATGTATCATAGCAATTCAAACTGTCTTTGGCAACGAGTTTGATCGTATAAACGCCTGGTTTCGAATAGTTGATTAATGGATTGCTGCCTTGTACTGAGAAGCCGTTGCCATCACCTATATCCCACCAAAGCAATTCTTTTCCGGCAGCTACCCTATCTGCTTCAGCCCAATAATTTCTTGGATTTACAGC
>CAYSBE010000127.1:4258-6271 GCA_964429245.1 uncultured Bifidobacteriaceae bacterium
AAATGAAAAAATGGATAATAGGCTGTATCATAACAAAAATTCCCTGAACCATCTTTGCCATTTCTCAATACCAAACCCACAACCACATCGCCATTCGGGTTGCAATGGTCTGTGTAGATATGTGATACTTTAGTAAGTTTTGTGAGTGTTGTATCCTGCAATATCCAACTTTTGGGATTGCACGCAGTATCCCAATTTATCCAGGCTTTTTCAAAACCACAATAAGGCAATACAGAGTCGAGATAAAATTCTAAAATGGTATTCAGGCATTTTTGCCCTTTGTAATAAAGTCCGGGACGTGCAGGTGTAATGGTTGAATCCCAACCTGCATCGGGTGGCGACAACGATATGGCAACAGTATCACTGTGGCTACACCCAGTAATGGAATCCATCATATACAAGGTTGCCCGATAGCAATCTTCTCTCCCATCATAATACCTGTGTTTAACATTTAATGAATCCCTTGAGTAGCGACAGTTTACCCCTACATTAATATTGTTTTTGGTATCTGTAGTACACGGTGGTGCAAACGCATCTCCAAAATCCCAAAGCCTTACCATTTTAGGATTGCCATTGTGACAAGACAAATACGGAACAGGCGATTTAAAATAAACCGTATCATGTATCTGACATTGATTGCGGTTTACAACTTTTGCCGTATCATTTTCAATGATGGCTTTTGGTCCAAGTATATCAATCAACGTGTCTTTTGTCCAATTGCAATTGGCATAATTCCCTTTAACCCTAACCCTATATTGGCCACAAGTTTTAAATGTAAAATTTTCCCACTCTGCGAAACCAAATAGCGAATCAATTTGCACATTGTCTTTGAAGATATACCAATTTTTACTTCCTGGACCTGCATTTACAAAATCCCAAACTTGATTGCTGTAGCAACGTGATGGTGGGCTTGATTTTGATATAACTTGTAAAACGGAATCAGCAGCAAAATGAATAACACCGTTAGTTAACTTAAATGTATCTACACAATTGTTTCTATCAGTAACTACCAATACTGGTGAATAAGTGCCTGGGATAAAATACTTATGCGTAAAATTTGTCCATCTAGTAGATGAGTTATCAAATGTGCCATCGTCAAAAATCCATGTCCAACTTTTTGCCTGAGACTGTGGAAACATAGACGAATTGATAAATGTGGCTCTTGTAGTATCGCAACCTAGAACATTGGTTAAAACAAAGCCAATATCTTGATTGCGTGGGAGCAAATACACCGAATCATTTTTAGTTAAGCGTGCCACACAACCATTGGTATCCGTAATCTCTAAAAGCATATCATATGACCTGCCAAAAAAATCGGTTGTGTTTTCATAACATATCGTTTGGGCAAATGGTGATGCATCTATTTGGATGTATCCATTATTCAGTTGCCATATCCTTTGACTTATTGGGGCTCCCGATGGTCCGGCTGTTGACAAATCTTTAATACAAAGGCTATTGAATTTGTAGCAAAGTGTATCTGGAGATAGGATTGTGTAATTCACTAAAGGTAATGCAACCACTTGTATAGTTGGTCCAGTAGCATTGCAAGTTCCCCCTCCTTGTAGGTTTATTACAACTGAAGGTGTATAGGTGCCAATAGTCAAATAGCTATGCACCACAACGGGTTGAGTAGAAGTAGACGCATCTCCTAAATTCCAATTATAGGAAATCGGAGTTCCACCGGAAACAACAACCGATAAGGTAACCGTATTACCAATACAAACTACTTTAGTAGTGGCAAGTACCTCACAAGTTTGAGACCAAACTAATTGCGAAAGACTTATAGATAGGAAAAGGAATATTAATTTTCTCACAATAGCAAGATATGTATTTTCTGAATATGGTTGCACAGCCTTAATTCTTAATTTTAACATAAAATCATGTCATTTAAATATAACAACTCATACTCAAGCAATAGCTATTTTTAAATGTCGCCCAAGCGCTTTACTTTTGCTGCCCATGCAAAAGACGGTCGCATTTTACACACTTGGCTGTAAATTAAATTTTTCAGAA
>CAYSBE010000128.1:0-6173 GCA_964429245.1 uncultured Bifidobacteriaceae bacterium
ACAAATACCTTTTTTACTTTATTCATTTGCCCCTGTAAGTTATAATATTCAAAATACACGGTATAGATTCCAATAGCTGAAGGCTTGCCGTCTTTGTTTACACCATCCCAAATAACCGTCCCCTCTGTTCCTAAAACTTGGTTGCGCATTACCTCTGCCTGTAGCAGCCCATTGGCGTTATAAACCCTCATGGTGCCTACATATCCTGTAGCCGGCATTTTATAATTAAAACTAATTTGGTCATTGTATCCATCATTGTCGGGAGAAAATGTTTCAGGAAAAATTTCCAGAACATTTTCGCCTGTTGCTTCTTTTAAATACTGCGAATTTGTATACGTTGGCGTTCCATATCCCGAACTTGAAGATGCGGATGTCCAGTTTTCTTTTATATTGGTTTCCATTGATGGTTGAATACGCTCAAGACTTACGCCATCTTTATTATCCAGAAATTTAAAATGCATGTCATCTGTATAATTTAATTGATCAAAACGAAGTCCTGCCTGATTGATAAAAAGACAAACTCCTTCAGTATTAGAAAAGGATGGCATGTTTGAAACAAGGAATTTGTTGGGCTGATTTACGTTATATTGTTGTTTGATATTTTCCGGATTGTCTGTAATAACAACATAATCATCGGGCATTAGGGTGTAGCCATTTAATGCTATTGGATAAAAATCACTAACCTGATTGCTGTCATCTGCGTTTGCTATGTATATTGATTGTAGATTGATTGCCTTATTACTTACGTTATACAATTCAACAAAATCTGAACCTGAGCCTATAGGGTCAAACAATATCTCATTTATAACAAAATCTCCCGGATTGGGTTGAAATGGAACTGCAAAATCAGCGTAGTCCTGTGGCGAAATGTTATTTTGGGCACAGTCTTTCACTCCGCTTGCCACGATGCGGTATTTTACATTTTGAAGAAAAGTATCTGAATAATGAAGAATTACTTCATTGTAAAAAGGTGAAACTCCTACAACACTATCAGGTAAACTGTGTCCGTTTATGGAATAATTCAGACTGTTCAAGGTAACTGTAGTATCAACAGACTCGCTATAGGTTATACGAAGTTTATTATTTGCTAATAGGTGCGCAGTAACTAGATCCGGCTGCTTGTTATCGGGGTTGGATGTTGATATGGAATTCCATTTGCCCGGTGTGGCGCCTAAGGTATTTTTTGAAGCTTGCCAATTTTCAAAACCTGTACATGGATTGTTTTTGTCAATCATCTCAAGAGACCAACCTCCTTGAGATTTTACATTATCTTTATACCATTGATTTGTATAAGCAATTGCATGTATAACTTTGCCAGTTTGATCATACAATACAAGCTGATCTTCTTCATTCCCTAAAGAAGGAAATCCGGTAATACCATAAGCGTGTGTTGTAATTTGTTTAAATAATGGATTGCTGCTAACATTCGATAATACAACAAAACTATCGGGAAGTATAATGATGGAAGGCAATGTTGCCGTGCTTGTATTATCTTGAATTTTCCATCCCTCAAGTGAAATAATACGGTTACTTCTGTTGTATAATTCTATGAATTCAGCATTTGGCATACCAATAATTGGTTCAGGGTCGGCCAAAAATTCATTTATCAGGATATCAAACTGACGTGCAGTGTCGGGTACAAATCGCGTGAAATTTAATGCTGCATTTTGTAATACATTTTGGTTGCAATCTTTTACATCCGTAATGGTTAAATCATAAACCGTATTTGGTGCAACTGCTGATAAAAAAGTGATAAGGAGTTCATCGCTGGCTGAGTTAACCAAACGGCTACTTATTCCTAAAGATGGGTTAGTAACAATGGACGCAACCATGAGTGATAAGGAGTCCATTTTTTCATTAAATTTAAGTAACACACTATTCTCGTTTTGAACTGCTGAAGTTGTAAGAACCGGAGGAATTGTATCTCTGTAGCGACTCCAATTTGAGTTGTAACTTCCTGGAGTACCTCCTTTGGTGTCTATTGATGTTCTATAATTTGATTGCCCGCTGCATAGCGCCAATGGATTTATCATTTCAATAGTCCAACCACCATTAACTTTCGCTGGATCGTCATACCAAGTAAGGTCATATTTTAGTTGATGTATACTTTTGCCACTGGCATCTCTCAAAATAATTTCATCTCCACTATTGTTTAATGATGGCAAACCAGATACTGTAACAACTCGCCCAAAATGTTGAAAAAGTATTTGATTTGAAGGCAAACACAAAATCACAAAACTATCTGGAGCAATGGTAATTGTTGGAATAGTTGCTGATGTAGTTAAATCAGAAATTGTCCAGCCTGATAGTGTAATTGAAAATGTAGAGTTGTTATACAATTCAATAAATTCTTGTTCGGGCAAACCTACTATCGGTGATGGGTCAGGGAAGAATTCACTTATAACCAAATCTCCGTAAGTAGGAATAAAATAGGTGAAAGAAATGCTATTGGAAACTATGGTATTATTGTTTCTATCTTCTATATTACTGTAGTTTAATGAATATTGACTGGGTGAAACCATATTTTGTGAAAGCGTAAGCAGAACAGACGTATCAGAAAGCATGGTAGCGTTTATCGGATTTCCGATTCCATTATTCAATGAATAATTTAGTACATCCGTTGCTGAAATTACATCAACTGCCTCATTGAATGAAAGTGCAAGTGTTGAAGCAGAAATTGTATTAATATTCGAAACAAGAGGTGGTGTTATATCCACAATTGGTGGTCCAGCATATACATCATCTGCATAAAAGTTTGACGCATTTGTAGTCGTAAATCGAAAGAAAAAACCGATAAAGTCAGCATTGCTGAATTGAGCATCAGTTGCCTCACCTTCCAATACAAAATTGTAGCTACCGGTGGTATCACTAAATAGCTGAAAAGTGCCATTTGCTGAGCGGGTAATTTTCAACCTAACTATATTGTTTGTTTTCGAAACCGTTGCCGTGCGACCACCAATAAGTAAAGTTCGTGTGGTGCCTGATTGTTTAAATAACATCAACGAATCGGCATTGCCCGTAATACCGCCAAGTTGTACATAGTATCCATTTAGTGAACCTTTCAAATCCTGTTGATCGCTCATCAGATAAAACCTGCTGAAATTTTGGGTGCTGGGGCTAAATGCATTTCGAAGCCAACACTGCCATTCCATGTTAGGATATAATGATGCACTTGTACTTAATGAAATATCCTTGCTAATTGTTCCCCTGCTTCGGAGCTGATTTGAGCTTACAACAAACAAGCTATCATCGCCCAACCATTGTGGATTTTGCATAAACTCCCCATCCGAAAAATTATCGGCCACTTGTGCAGAGGTTGGTAGAAACCAAGCTACAATAAAAAACACTATAATTACCCTTACTAATTGCATGAATAAATTGTGAAAATAATAAACTTCCCTCATTCAAATATAAAATTGCGATTAAATTTATATGTCATTTAGTTGCAACGAAAGAACCAAACTTTGTATCTTGATACGTGTATTGAAAAAATGATTATGCATATTCGCACCATATGACAGAATTAGAGGATGCTGTAAAAAGCAAGTGGTATAAAATTATATTTGGAATGAAAAAGCAATTTGGCAAAAAGCCCGACATGAATGCCATTCTGTTTTTAATTGGCATGAATGAGTTGGGACAGATAAAAGATTTTGATAAACAAGAAAAGACAGACCTTTTGCATATAGCTACATGCAAACTACTTAGCTACAATGGGTACTATAAACTCACTGATATTGATAAAGATGGATGGCCACACTATGAATTGGTAAATAAGCCTCCCTATGCCGACCTATTGCAACAAGAAAATCTAATAAAACAGTTGATTGTTCGTTACTTTGAAGAAAACGGAATATTGGATACATATTAATATGAAGATGAGTAAACAAATTTTTGTAATCGCTTTAATGCTTATAAACATGATTGCTTTGGGTCAGCCAAAAAGCAGTTCATCAAATTCTGCACCAGCTAAACCAAAAGAAAGAATTGTAGATATTTACACTACTGCCGGTGTTGTTCGGGTAAAATTATATAACGAAACACCACTGCATCGAGACAACTTTATAAAACTGGTGAGGCAACAATTTTACGACAGTTTACTTTTTCATCGGGTAATCAAAGAATTTATGATTCAAACCGGTGACCCAACTACCAAGTATGCACCAGACTCAATAATGTTAGGATGGGGAGAGAATGGCTACACCATACCTGCTGAAATAAACAACAACCTATGGCATAAGCGTGGGGCACTTGCGATGGCCCGCACCCAAAACCCTGAAAAAGCGTCAAGTGGTTGTCAGTTTTATATTGTACAAGGACGTAAATACTCAGTGAAAGAATTAGAAACCATGATTAACAATATCAATGCACAGAAAAAGGTTCAGCTGTTTCAAAAAATTATGCAAAGCGATACCGTAAAAGCCCGCATGGATGATTTTACCTTGAGAGGAGACAGTGAAGGACTAACTAAATACATGGAAAAGCTGCAACCTGTTATTGATTCAATTTATGAGCCCATGTTTTTTGACCCACCACCCGGATATATCAGCACATACAATATGGATGGAGGCACGCCATTGTTAGATAGAGAGTATACTGTATTTGGAGAGGTGATTGGTGGAATGCAAATAGTAGATAAAATAGCTTTAGAAGCAGTTGATAAAAATTACAGACCCAAGGAAAATATACGTATCCTAAAAATGGTGCTATTAAATTAATCCTTCATTGCTTCCCAATATTCTTTTCCGTAGGATACAAAAACTTCTTCACCAGGCTTAATATTTCTTGTAGCTACGATATAGGGTTTGCTTTTGATAACTTGGTATTTCGAATTATTTCGCAATCCTTTTACACGTCCAAATCCTGCAGCATCATTTGCATAACGGGCCAATGCCCAAAGTGTGTATTGCGCGTCCACACAATTCTTGGAATTGATAAAAAAATAATAAGCACCTTTTCCTGGTTGAGATTCGTTGCGAGCAAGGCATTCTTTCCAAGTCAATTTTTCGCCTTCATATTCACAAACAATTTCTCCTTTTTTAATTGCATGTGTGGTATACAAACCTTTACCTGAATTTGGAATTTGTGATTTTCTTACTTTTAACATATCGGCTGCGAATATGCTTTTTTTATTCTAATCATTTAAGGAATTGTTGCAAATGCGACAGTATCTGAGTTCATTTGAAGCATGCAAATTGTATCATATAATGTAAATGGCATTCGCTCTGCAATGGGAAAAGGGTTGCTTAATTGGATGGAGTCTCGCAAAGCTGATGTATATTGTTTTCAAGAAACCAAGGCCTCGCCCGAACAAGTGGATTTAACCCCATTCGAATTTTTTGGGTACAAAAGTTATTGGGTATCGGCTGAAAAAAAGGGCTATAGTGGTGTTGCTATTTTTACCAAACATGAAATTAAAAACCTACAACAAGGTTTTGGTAATGCCTTATATGACAGTGAAGGCCGATGGATAAGTGCCGATATTGGCGATACCACTATTGCCAGTGTGTATATTCCATCGGGCAGCAGTGGTGATGATAGGCAGGCTTTTAAAATGCGGTTTCTCGATTTCTTTTATGAATTTATAGCTGATTTGCGTAAAGAAAAAAAGAATCTTATCATCTGTGGCGACTACAATATTTGCCACAAACCCATAGATATTCATGACCCCATTGGCAACAAAAACAGCTCAGGATTTTTGCCCGAAGAACGGGAGTGGATGACTAAATTTATTGAAAGCGGATATATTGACTCTTTTAGGCACATACAAGGAGATGTACTGCATCAATATAGCTGGTGGACATTTCGTGCAGGCGCGCGTGCACGCAACAAAGGCTGGCGAATTGATTATTGCATGTGTTCTGAAAATTTTAATAACCAAATTATAGATGCTGGTATATTACAAGATGTAGTACATAGCGACCATTGCCCTGTTTGGGTTAAAATTTAAATTGGCACGTTGCTAATATAAATAACGTTCCCCTGTCTTGATGTAAAATACTGCCTTAAGGTTATTCTGGCATTACCTGATGTTACCGTTCCGCTGGCAGCATCAAATACCGAATTGCAGCAAGGTGTGAACGCGGGATTGAATTGTCCGCAACGCAATTGAACCCGGTTGCTATCCATAGATACATACGCACATGCTTGATCTGTATTATATGAACAAGTAC
>CAYSBE010000129.1:0-6025 GCA_964429245.1 uncultured Bifidobacteriaceae bacterium
ATGTCCAACCCAAAAAGCTAAAAAACATATAGCGTTTTATTTTCCACTTATTTTTTTCGAGCATGGCTGAAATAATTACCCCAACCGGTACGGATAATAGAATGGGCGTAAGCAAGGCAACACCATAAATTTCGTATTTGTTGATGAGGTTTACCATCATCCTTCGCTTATTGCTTATTTTTATACCATGTTTGGGTTTGGGTGGAAAATACTTTTGCCACACACCTACAATCAACTCCCACAAATAAAGATAAATAAACACCCCAATCATTCCTCCAACTACCGTAGTGATGAGGGTTTCTAAAAAACTAAGTCCTAATAACAGGGCTGTAATAATTCCAAACACATACTTAAATGCACACCAGGCAATAACAGTTAACCATTTTAGTACAATTTCCATAAAGCAAACGAAGGTAGCGTAAAGTAAATTGCTACGCCATTATTTGTGATATCCTGCAACAGCCTTTCTCACACTCTTATGTTTCTTCAATAGCAAAGCGGCTGTTTTTTCATCCACCTTTAACTCATCCATAATCATGCGTATACCTCGGCCTACTAATTTATTATTGGTAAGCTGCATATCCACCATTTTGTTTCCTTTCACCCTTCCCAATTTTATCATCAGCGAAGTGCTTATCATATTAAGCACAAGTTTTTGCGCAGTACCTGATTTCATGCGGGTACTGCCGGTTACAAACTCGGGGCCAACCACAACTTCAACAGGAAACTCAGCCGCTGCTGCAACGGGTGATTGTTTGTTGCACACTATGCATCCGGTTAGGATTCCTTTTTTACGTGCTTCCTTTAATGCACCTATCACATAAGGCGTAGTGCCTGAAGCTGCAATGCCTATTACACTATCCTTTTTGGTAATATGAAATGACTGCAAATCTGCCCAGCCTTGTTTTGTATCATCTTCGGCAAACTCTACTGCTTTTCGAATGGCAGCATCACCTCCTGCAATAATACCAATCACCAAATCAAATGACACACCAAATGTTGGTGGGCATTCACTTGCATCAACAATACCCAACCGGCCGCTGGTGCCTGCACCCATATAAAACAAGCGGCCACCTTTTATCATTCTGTCAAATATGGCATCTACAAGTTTCTCCATCTGAGTTAATTGTTTTTTTACAGATAATGCTACCGTTTGGTCTTCTTTATTGATATTGGTAAGCAATTGACGGGTAGTCATTTTCTCGAGGTTGTTGTATTTGCTTCCTGCTTCGGTTTGCTTAATTACCTTTTTGCTCACTTTTGCCGATGCTTTCTTTCTGGTGGTAATTTTTTTTACCCGGGTTTTAGAAACTGGTGTTTTTTTGGTTTTGGCCGGCATATTATCTTAATTAATTGTTGCAATGTTAAGCACCTCATGTTAAGCGAAAAAAAATATTGTTCACGTTCGTTCAAAACCTAATAATATGCTGCGCTGTAGTATATTCGACCACATTAAAAATTTACATGCTTAATCATAAAAATTGGCGTCCGTTTATTTACAGTATTCTGCTTGCCAGCGGCATTCTAATCGGTATGTATCTAAGGCCCTCTCATTCGGGTAAAATTTTTTCAGGGGGTGAAGGACGCAAGTTGCGCGAAGTCTTTGGCTTGTTAGAAAATGCCTATGTAGATACCATAAATACACGCAAACTAGAAGAAGATGCCATTAGCTCAATGCTAGCTGAACTCGATCCACACTCGGTGTATTTGAGCATTGATGATTTGAAAATAGCCAATGAGCAATTGGGGGGAAGCTTTGAAGGGATTGGCGTAGAGTTCTCCATTGTAAATGACACCATCATGGTGATAGCACCCATCGAGGGCGGACCATCCATTGCCTTGGGCATTCAATCGGGCGACCGCATTGTGCAAGTAGATACACAAATTGTGGCCGGGGTAAATATCAAAAATGAAGAAGTTTTTAAATTGCTTCGTGGTGAAAGGGGAACAAAAGTAAATGTGAAAATAAAGCGGCCTGGCTTTGATAAACTTATTGATTACACCATTGTAAGAAATACCATTCCGGTGCAAAGTGTGGATGCAGCCATGATGATTGACGAAAAAACCGGATACATACGTGTAAGCCGATTTGCCGTTGATACCTACGAAGAATTTACAATGGGCTTAAAAAAGCTGGTATCAACACCGGGATTTAGTCAACTAATTATCGACTTACGAGGCAACCCCGGTGGATACCTAGACGCGGTTACAAAAATGGTTGATGAAGTATTAGCCGATGGAAAATTAATTGTGTATACAGAAGGGCGAAAGCAAGCAAGGTTCGACTATGAATCTATGAAGAAGGGATTGTATGAAGATGGGAAAATTGCCATTTTGATTGACGAAAGTTCTGCATCGGCAAGTGAAATATTTGCAGGTGCCATACAAGACCACGACCGGGGAGTAATCGTTGGCAGGCGCTCATTTGGAAAAGGTTTGGTTCAAGAACCGTTTACGCTAAATGATGGATCGGGTTTAAGACTTACTGTTGCAAGGTATTACACTCCTTCGGGCAGGTGTATTCAAAAACCGTATGACAATGGAAATGAAGCCTATGAACATGAACTATTAGATAGGTATGAGAATGGTGAGGTTGAAGATGAAAGTAAAACGCACTTAACTGACAGCACACCTTACTACACCCAAAACAAACGAATTGTATTTGGCGGAGGCGGCATTATGCCAGATTTATTTGTCCCTATTGATACTTCATATAGAAATGAGTTTGTATATGAACTATTTGCCCGAAACCTTATCCGTCAGTTTGTAGCTGAGTATTACCAGCAACATAAAAATGAATTTACCGCGTTCGCTACGCCTGCGGCCTATCAAGCTACATTTAAAACGCCATTATTTGCTGAGTTGGTCAAATTTGCCACCAAGCAAGGACTAAGAAAACCTACGGAAAGTGAAACAAAAAAATCTGCCGCATATATTGAAAAACAATTAAAGGCTGCACTAGCAAGGCAACTTTGGAAAAGCGAAGGTTTTTATTTCGTGATGTCGGCTGATGATGCTGCAGTAAGAAAAGCCAAAGAGGCTATGGCCAATCAAAACAAAATACTAAAGCCTTAGTTGATTTTCCAACGCTTGGTTACCCTTATATTGTAATCTACAAAATCATTTATGCCTTTATCAAAAAGTGCATTGCCTAGTAAATTGCCTCTTTCGTCTATCACTTCTTTGGTAAAATGTGATTCAAATAATTTTGGACTCACCACAGAGTTTAGGTCTAAAAAACTAATAATTTTATTTAGTATAGAAACAAGGTGTAATGCCGGAGCTTTTCCGCCTTTCCCGGTTGATACACCCACCAGTGCAAATACTTTTTCATCAAAAATGGATGCAAACTTTTTGTCGCCAAACCGATGTAAAAAATTTAGAATCTCTGGCGTAGTGCTCCAGTTGTATTCAGGTGTAATGATGATACACAAATCAGCATTTTTCATGGATGTAACCAACGAATGTTGAAAAGTGCTGAGCCCATCAGGATCTAGCTCACCCTGATTGATAAGCGGTATATCGTATTGCATAAAATCAACTAAAGAAGTTTGATGACCTGCTTGCTCAAATATTTTTTTTAATGCATACCCAACCCTGATGGTATTGTTATTGGCGCGTGCCGAACCTGAAATAATACTTATGTTCATGAGAAAATTACGATTTGTACTTAGAAACGTACCGATAGAGGTTAAAGTTTTCTTTTCCCATTTCTGCTGCCAACTCCAATTGCAATTGTTCGATAGAAATATCAGCTGTACGTTGAACTTTAATCATATTCAGCGCTTTTTCAGCCAGCATATACACTTTTTTATCCGATGAAATACCTTTGGCAAAATGTTTATCAATGGCATTGGTCAGTTCTGCTATTCCTTCATTTTTAGTTGCTATCGTTTTTACTACAGGTGCCTCCCATTCATTGGTGGCATGCTCATGTGCCAGCATGTGCAGGTTTTTGTAAAACGCATCAGCCCCTTCACGGTCGGCTTTGTTGAGCACATAAATATCGGCAATTTCCATTACCCCACTTTTAATGGTTTGAATTTCATCACCGGCTTCGGGTACCAGTACAAGCACTGTTGTATCAGCCAATGCTGCAATTTCTACTTCGCTTTGCCCTACACCTACCGTCTCAATAATAATATAATCGAACCCGGCAGCTTTCATCACATCTGCAGTTTCAAATATTTTTGGCGATAAGCCTCCTAAGCTGCCACGGCTGGCCATGCTGCGTATGTAAATATCGGGATGTAAAAAATGTTCACTCATCCTTACCCTGTCGCCCATCAAAGCCCCGCGATTAAACGGTGAACTTGGGTCAACAGCAATGACGCCTACTTTTTTATGTTGGGAAATCCACTCTTTGGTAAGTGCAGCTATCAACGAACTTTTGCCCGCACCCGGAGGGCCAGTAATTCCGATAATAGGAATACTCGAATTGAGATTAAGTGACTGCAGAATAGCTGTTGATCCATCCAGGTTATTCTCAACCACCGAAATACAACGAGCCAGTGCCTTGCGGCTTCCTTCGTGCAATGCTTTTATTAGAGATTGGGTGGCGGTCATTTTGCTATTTATGAACAGGAAATTTTATTTACCCTGTTTTCATGTCTTCCGCCTTCAAATGGCGTGTTTATAAAATTGAGTGTTATTTCTTTTGCGATAGCTAAATCAATAAAACGGGCAGGTAAACAAAGTACATTGGCATTGTTATGCTGGCGGGCCAAGGAACCAAGCTCGGGAAGCCAACATAAAGCAGCACGAATTCCCTGATGCTTATTGGCAGTAATGGCTACTCCATTTCCGCTTCCGCAAATTAAAATTCCTAAGTCGCACGTTCCGTTTTCAACTGCTATTGCCAATGGATGCGCATGGTCGGGGTAATCTACCGAGGCTTCACTACCGGGACCAAAATCCTGTACTTCATGACCTATTTCGGTTAGCATGTCAGTTAATTCTTTTTTGTAGGCAAATCCTGCATGGTCGCCTCCTATGGCTATTTTACTCATACCTGTTGTTTTATACTTATCTTCTTGTAAAAAATATTTTTACTTACTGTTTTTTATCTCTGTTTTTCTCTACCCTTTTGGCAACGATGATACTCACCTCGTACAATAATAAAAGAGGTACTGTAAGCAATATTTGGCTAGATACATCCGGTGGGGTAACCAAGGCTGCAATAATCAAAATTACCACTATGGCATACCTTCTGTATTTGCGCATCCAACCACTGCTTAGCAGGCCAATTTTTGCTAAAAAATAAACCAATATGGGCAGCTCAAAAATAAGCCCTGTGGCAAACGTTAATGTGGCTATAAACGAAACGTAAGACTCCAAGTTAATCTCGTTTGTTACCATATCACTCACCTTATAGCTTCCCAAAAAGCTGATAGAAATGGGTGAAAGCAAAAAGTATCCAAAAAGTACACCTACAAAAAATAACAAAGAGGTAATGGTGACCAACCCGGATGCATACCCGCGTTCGTTGCTGCTAAGTGCAGGTTTGATAAAGCGCCACACTTCCCAAAGCACATAAGGAAAAGCCAAGATAAGACCGGCAATAAAGGATATAAAAAAATGTTGGGTAAACTGCCCCGTGATGCTGATATTGGAAAGAATAAATCCGATTTCTTTAATACAATATTCATCAGTACCTGCCAGCCAATAGGATAGTTCACACATTTTTCGATAGGTCCAAAAATCGGTTTTTGTGGGCCCAAAAATGATGACATCAAACAGAATGTATTTATTGAGGAACGCAATCACACCAAATACCACAATTGCTAAAACCGAACGTATCAAATGTCCGCGCAGTTCATCTATATGGTCGAAAAAGGTCATTTCTTTTCCAACTTTCAAGTCGTCATCGTCTAATTGGTCAAGTGCCATAAAGGGGCGAAAATAACCAAAGCGAGGAGTTTTTTTATAAAAGATACGGAGAAGCGAGATGAGCTGGATATTGCAGGGTTTGTTATTTTGGGTTTGTTATTTGAAGGTTATAAGATTGGAAAGATTACATAGTTGG
>CAYSBE010000130.1:0-1785 GCA_964429245.1 uncultured Bifidobacteriaceae bacterium
TGTATTGTTTCTTTCATTGGTGTTCACGAATCCGCAAGCGGATTTCATCTACAAACTATAATTTCTATTTCAGTCGGTTAAGTTAAATAATATGGTTTTAATGAACGCAATAATTTTTAACGTTTTTAAAAATTAAATTATGCAATTTCAGTATAGACCTTACTGTCTGCAAATACATTTATAGAGTTAATTTATTTATAGCTCTTCAAGCATTTTTTTGAGTGCAAACACTTCATCCCGCAGACGGGCTGCTTCCATAAACTCCATATCTCGTGCAGCTTTCATCATTTGCTTTTCGGTTTCAGCAACCAGTTTTTCCAGTTGTGGTTTGCTCATGTGTTGTGTAACAGGATCAGCGGCAATTTTAAATTCTTCCGGTTCCACGTAGTATTGAGTTTCTGCACCCTGTTTGGCATCCGCAACAGATGTTTGTTTCATGATATCATCAATTGATTTTTTGATGGTTTGTGGGGTGATGCCATGTTGAATATTATAAGCAATTTGTTTTTCGCGTTTCCGTAGGTTATCATCAATGGTTTTTTGCATGCTGTCGGTAATTTTATCAGCATACATGATAACCCTTCCTCTTTCATTCCTTGCAGCACGTCCTATGGTTTGGGTTAGGGAACTTTCGCTGCGTAAAAATCCTTCCTTATCGGCATCCATTATTGCAACCAATGCTACTTCAGGTAAATCCAGTCCTTCACGCAACAAATTCACACCCACAAGTACATCAAATTTTCCAAGGCGCAGGTCACGCAATATTTCAACACGGTCCAATGTTTTTACTTCGCTGTGTATGTAACGCGATTTGATATTGAGTTTGGCTAAATATTTTGTCAACTCTTCAGCCATCCGTTTAGTCAGGGTTGTTACCAATACCCTGTCACCTTGTTTTACAACTTTATCTATTTCGTCCATCAAATCATCAACCTGATGAATACATGGACGAATTTCAATTGGGGGGTCAAGGAGACCTGTTGGTCTGATAATTTGTTCTACAATTATTCCTTCTGATTGACGAATTTCATATTCTGCTGGAGTAGCACTCACATAAATGGTTTGACCAGTCATTTCTTCAAATTCATTAAACTTTAGCGGTCTGTTGTCTAATGCAGAAGGCAAACGAAATCCATATTCAACAAGGTTTTCTTTTCGCGACCTATCCCCACCATACATTGCTCGAACTTGCGGAATCGTAACATGGCTTTCATCAATAATCAAAAGTGAATCTTTGGGAAAATAATCAATGAGGCAAAATGGTCTTTCACCAGCTTTACGTCTGTCCATATATCTCGAGTAATTTTCGATGCCATTGCAATAGCCGAGCTCCCTCATCATTTCCATATCAAAATTGGTTCGCTCTTCCAATCGTTTGGCCTCTAAAAATTTACCCAAAGACTTGAAATAGTCAATTTGTGCAACCAAATCATCTTGGATTTCTCTTATAGCTTGATTTAATTGGTCTTTCGGAGTCACATAAATGTTGGCAGGAAAAATGGCTACATCATTTATGGTTTCCATTTTTCGCCCGCTTACCGGGTCAATTAAATCAAGCGATTCAATTTCATTTCCAAAGAAGCCAATGCGGACTGCAAAATCTGCATATGCTAAAAACACATCTACCACATCACCTTTGACCCGAAAATTACCTCGTTTGAAGTCGGCTGTGGTTCTGGAATAAAGTGAATCTACTAAGGCAAATAATAAACTGTTGCGTGATAGTTTTTGCCCCTTGTGCAGTCTGATGATACTGCTTTCATAATCTTTGGGATTACCGGCACC
>CAYSBE010000130.1:1885-3034 GCA_964429245.1 uncultured Bifidobacteriaceae bacterium
CGTTGGACGCTGGGTTTGTTGTATAAGATTGGCAATGGTAAATGTTTTTCCTGAACCTGTAACACCAAGTAATACCTGAGCCTGGTCGCCTCTTCTAACGCCTTCAATCAAAGAATTAATAGCAGTTGGCTGATCACCGGCAGGTACATATTGCGAAGTAAGTTTGAAATTCATTGGACTCACAAAGATAAAATCTTTGTTATGGTTTGCAGCAGAATATTCTAAAGAAAGCTATTGCTCTGAAAAGTTGATATAAAGTCTATTTCAGGGTAAATGAATTGCCTGCACATAGCATGTAACAACCTCGTGGAAACTCAATTTGTTGTTCGTCTTCAAATTCAACGCGTATGCTTTTGAAGTGAGCTATAGTCTTGGAATCGTGTTGAAAAGCGTATAGCGCCTTCTTTGTTACATTGACGGGTAATGCCAAGATGGAAATACTTTGGGTGATGCTTTCATTTGCTTTTTCAGGACTGAAAAATGCAGCCTTATTTCCTTTCAAATCTTGTGATTCGAGGAATATACGTTTAGGTCTATAATTAAGTTTGGTAATTGCTCCTGAATTGATGTCAACCAGAAAATACTTCTTTCCACTGTTTTGCATTTCAATCGCCATGTTACTGCCGTCATACATAGCGGTTCCATCACATCCTACCAGCATTAATTCATCTTGTTTATCACCCATTGCAGGTCTAAGTTGACTAAGTATAAAGTTTTCATTACTATCAATATTCAAATCAAAACGAGTTCCATCATAAGACCCTCGTTTAATTGACGAACTTATAATTTTATTTTCTGGTGCACCTGCGCCTGAGAATACAACCAATTCACCCTTCTTAAAATATCCATCTTGAAGATTTCCCGAAGGTGTAAATGAATTGGAAATAAAGCCTATGGCTAACAATGCAAGCTGATGTTTCATTTTCATAAGTAAATAAAATTGAATTGGTTCAGTTATTAACCATTAGCAATTTAAAAATTTTATAGAAATAAAAAAAGTCCTGATAAAATCAGGACTTTTTTGTGCTGCGGAAGAGACTCGAACTCTTACACCAAAAAGGCACCACCCCCTCAAGATGGCGTGTCTACCAATTCCACCACCGCAGCGCGGTTGTATTTAAATTGAGCTGAGTGGCGTGTCAACCATCC
>CAYSBE010000130.1:3134-5962 GCA_964429245.1 uncultured Bifidobacteriaceae bacterium
CCACCACCGCAGCGCGGTTGTATTTAAATTGAGCTGAGTGGCGTGTCAACCATCCCGATGCTTCGGGACCACCAACTAACTAAATAAAATTTATTCGTAAGTAACTATAAAATGCTTCGCGATTACTTCTTTACCGAAGGTGTAACAGCACTTGTATTATTTTTAGCTTTAAGTGTTCTTTTGCTTCTTAAGCGACCAAATGAACCGTTTTTAAGTTTTCCTAATTTAGAACGTAAATCTCCTTTTCCCATGACTGTATTTGTTAAATTTTAGAATGCAATATTAAGGTCTCGTGCTGTAACGGACAAATAAAAAATAAAAAGCCTCCTGCTCAAACAGAACAGGAGACTTTTAACTATTGATTCGATTGAAATTAATGACTAACGTTAAATTTACCGTTTTTAATCACTTCATTTTCAGAAGTTCTGATGTCATATATGTAAAATCCTCTTTTGTAATCAGCAACATTGATTTGGTTGATTCCTTCAGAACCGTTGATTGTTTCAACTAATTTACCGGTTACATCAAAAATATTAATAACAAATCCTTTTTTGTAATTCAACTCGATATTCAATACATCTTTTGCAGGATTAGGATAAACTTTTACGCTACCAGATGCCAATTGTGCTTCGCTTAAGTTATTGAATAAATTGTATAACGAGCAAGAAACAGAATTGATTGTTGCTGTAGATCCAACTACATAATAACCTCCTAAACATATAGGGGCATTATTTGCGCTTCCTGTAAAATTAATGGTGTACTGACGGGTAAATTCTTGAGAATCACCTGGTGTAATGTTCACACCGGTTAACAAAGCAGGCTGTGTAAGTGCTTGAAATGCACTTCCGTTTATTGAACCTAGAGCAGTTGCTACTACGTTGCCACCTGTGAAAGTATCTGTAGTGGTTACATTTACAATCCAAAATTTAAAATCAACAGGAACACCTGCAGTGATTGTTGTTCCTGCAGCAGGTTCTGAAATTCGGATACGCAACTTACCTGTTTGAGCAAATGTGGTAAGTGTTGCAATGGATAATAATCCTAGTAATATTTTTTTCATTTCTTTGTTTGTTTTGTTATTCAAATATAGTTGAGTTCATCAACCCATCAAAATGTTTTTTTATAATATGCGCTTTGCTCTGGCCAACAATCTGATTAAGGGTGTTGATATCAGCCTCTTTTATATTTTTTACCGATTTTAGATTCAATAATAATTTTTTCATGGTGGCTTCACCCACACCAGGTATTTTAATCAATTCAGATTGCAAAGCAGACTTACTTCTTCGGTTTCGGTGGTGTGTTATACCAAAACGATGTGCTTCATCTCTAATTTGCTGAATGATTTTTAATGTTTCTGATTTTTTGTCAATATACAAAGGAAGTTCGTCTCCTGGAAAATAGAGTTCTTCTAATCGCTTGGCAATACCAAGTATCGGTATTTTTCCATATAGGCCTAAAGCTTGTAGGCTTTCAACGGCCGAACTTAATTGGCCTTTTCCTCCATCAATCACAATCAGGTCGGGTAGGGGCTCGTTTTCTTCTATCACACGCTTGTATCTTCTGAAAACAACCTCACGCATGGTGTCAAAATCATTAGGACCTTCTACAGTTTTTACATTGAAATGGCGGTAATCTTTTTTGCTTGGCTTTGCCTCCTTAAAAACGACACAAGCAGAAACAGGATGTGTTCCCTGAATATTCGAATTGTCAAAACACTCTATGTGATGGGGAAGTGAAGTAAGTTGTAAGTCTTTTTGCATTTGTTTAAGAATGCGTTCCGTTTTTAACTCAGGGTTCAATTGCTCATATTGCGACAACTTCTCCTTACGATAATACATGGCATTTTTTAGAGATAAGTCGAGTAGCTTTTTTTTCTCACCCGATTTTGGAACCGTAAAAGTGATTCCTTTATCTTCAATATCAATTTCAAAAGGTACGATTATTTCCGCTGATTTGCTTCCATAATTTTCACGTACTTCTGCAATGGCAAACTCCAGTAGCTCAGCATCTGATTCATCAAGTTTCTTCTTTAGTTCAAATGTTTGGGTTTGCACAATCATACCATTGGCAACTTTTAAATAATTAACGAAGCCAAATTTCTCATCCGTAGTTATGGAAAATACATCTACATCATGTGTTAATCCATTCACAATGGTTGATTTGCTTTGGTAATTATCTAACAGATCCAGTTTCTTTTTGTAGTCAGCTGCAAGTTCATACCTCATGGAGGATGCAGCTTCTTCCATATTTTTTTTCAAATTGTGTTTTACTGGACCAATATTTCCTTTAAGTATACTTCTGATAGATTGAATGTTTTCTTGATAATCATCATTAGCTTGAAGTCCTATACTCGGAGCTTTGCAATTTCCAATTTGGTGCTCAAGGCATGATTTAAATTTTTGTATTTCAATATTGTGTTGTGTTAATCCAAGGTTGCAGGTGCGAATGGGGTAGATGCTTTTGATCACATCCATAATTGCCCTCATCATACTGACAGATGCATAGGGCCCAAAATATTCGGAGCCATCTTTTATGACTTTACGAGTTGGGAAAATTCTTGGGAATGATTCGTTTTTAATACATAAATATGGATACGTTTTATCATCTTTTAAGTTGATATTAAACTTAGGTTGAAACTTTTTTATCAATGAGTTTTCTAGTAATAACGCATCAATTTCGGAATCAACTATAGTAAATTGAATATCATCGATTTTGCTAACGAGTACGGCAGTTTTATGGTTGTCAAATGATTTGGTAAAGTAAGAGCCGACTCTTTTTTTTAAATTTTTGGCTTTCCCGACATAAATGACTTTCTCTTTTTCATCGAG
>CAYSBE010000131.1:0-5937 GCA_964429245.1 uncultured Bifidobacteriaceae bacterium
TTTTACGAATGAAGGGAGCCCAATCTGCTTTTGAATCACGGACATCTAATTTAATATCACCGTTGAATGCAGTATTGTTTTTTTTGTCGGTCCCTACTTTGTCATTGCAGTTAAGGGCAAAGAGTACCATGATACACAAGTAGTATGAGGCGAATTTATTTTCCATTTTTAAAAGGGTTTAGCAGTGCTTAGTCAATTACAATGTTAAATAATTTTAGTAATAATTGGATGTACACATACATTATTTTGCTATTAAAAAAATATTCCAGTAGCACACTTCTTTTTGAGGAGTGAGTAATGTGCGAATGTGTTTTGCAATATGTTCGTCAATACTGAATCATATTTTTGTGCCAGTATGAATTTGAAGTTGCAGTACAAAATATTCTCTTCGTTTAATAAATGGAATACACAAGCATAGTTTTACATAAGTAATACTATTTGCCAAAACAGTTTCAGTTTTAATCTTATGTATATAGTATTATCTTGGTTGTAAATTATTTCATTATGGCACTTTCATTTGTAAAATTGGTTACTGATTTTTCTAAAAAAGCATTTGTATTTGATGACACCAGCAGCCAACATAAATTGCAGTTGCTGCAACAATTGGCAAAATCTACCTTACATGTGTGTGATGAGTTTTTGTACTATCATTCGCTGTTACTGTATACGCTCACGCATGCCGAGAACAAAGCCATTTTTAATTTGGCACAAAATGAAATCAAACGCCTTACAGCATTTTTGAAGAAAGGAAACAATGCATCGCACCCATTGCTGGCTGATTCGGGCTTACCGTTTACAACCATGACCACCCGCTATGCTCCTGAAGTGTTTAATGAACTGGTCGCAAAAAAGCAGGCAAACATCACACTCGATTCGTTAGGCAACGAAGCTTTTGATTTAAATGCTTTCTGTAATATTTCTTTGCCATCTGTTTTGAAAGCAGAAACAACAGCCGGCTTGGATAATGACAGCCTAATGGAAGTATTGGGCATTACTGGCAACAAAAAATTTGAGTTTTTATTAAACGAAATCAACAATATCCAAGCTTCACCACTTGCAAAAGATTATATATGGCAATCGTTGAATCCATTTTTTTGCATTACAGGCAAGCAAGCATCTTTTTCAAAAACCTACAACAGGATTACCACCCCATCGGTTTTCTATACCCAAAAACTCACCAAACAGTTTGATCATGTTGAATTATTAGACCAAGCCCTACCAAAGCCAACAAGCCTTACCAATGAAGCGCACCAAGAGTTGGTTTCTGTTATTCAAAACACCATGACGTTGGCGTTTCGTGAAATTGATCCAATCACATATATGGATAAAAAGAGCTTAAAGTTTTTTCATCTCTCCAATGGATTGTCGATGGCAGTTTTTGGCATGTTGCCCGAAAGGCAATTGCCTTTGCAATCGTATGTTGGCTATACCTTGTTTAAAAACGGATATCCCATTTCATATGGAGGTGCGTGGATGTTTGGTAAATCTGCGTTGTTTGCGTTAAATGTATTTGAAGAATACAGAGGTGGCGAATCAAAATATGTAATGACGCAAATACTAAGGGTGTATAGGCAGCTTTTTGGGGTATGTTATTTTGAAGTGGAGCCATATCAGATTGGAAATGAAGATGCCTTAAAAAGTGGTGCATTTTGGTTCTATTATAAATTTGGATTTAGACCAATAGATAAAAACATCAACAAACTGGCTGATGCAGAAGTTAAGAAAATGCAGAAAGATACTTCCTATAAATCCACCACCAATACACTAGCCGAACTGGCCAAAGGGAATATAGCCCTGCACATCAATAAAGAGCCTTTTAGCCACAGAAACGAAGTCATTTATCCAATAGTGAACTTAATTGCTCATCAGTACAAGGGTAATCATGGCAAAGCGATACAGGATGCCAAAACTTATTTTGTAAAACTAGTTCCTGGCTTAAATAAACGAACTGCTGATGAAGAAAGCGTATTTGAAGAAGTGGCACTTTGGGCTTATGCGTTGAAAATAAAAGATAAATCGAAACTGGATTTATTAGGAAAAATGATAAAGCTAAAACCTAAAGATTACATCGGATATAATCAGTTGATTTCAGCAGTTATTTAAACCCAAATTCAGCATTAAAAATGCTGAATCGATAAAGATGTTGTAAACCATCACTTTTTACAAACTGCTGAACAACATCTAAATCGGGATTACCCTCATGGAATCAATAGTTAAGTCCTACTGGACTTACTATTGATTAATTCGGCTTAAACATTTTCATGCTATTCCAATCAACACCGATGCGAAATGTTTGATAAAGTCGGCCATTGTTGATGGAACTTCCAAAATGATTGGTAGCTGAATGCAATGCCCCCGAAGGGTAAGCCACCATTCGGTTTAGTTTGTGTCCAATCCGATCAATTTCTATCCATTTGCTTCTTTTTTTACTATCGTTTTCAAATAATTCTACAAGGTCGTTGTGTTTCATTTTCAATCTGCGAGCATCTTGCGGGGTAGGAGGGCCGGTAAGTTTGGTGGCTTTGTGCATCCACAAAGAAGTGCCACAATCAAATGGCAAATTGGGACTCAGGTAAATCAGTACCGTAATATCATTGTGAGGCCAATCGGAATGCACGGCAGGTATTTCTTTTTTCTTGCCTGTTGAGAATCCCTGATAAAATACGCCATTTTCCTCCTTAGGGTCAATATCCCACCGTGTGATTTTGATGCCTAAAATGGTTTCTAATTTTTGTTTCACACCGGGCTCATGATATACGGTTGTGCTTCTAAATCCGGTTACATCTTCTGGTTCAAAATATACTGCGTGTTTAGCAGCATTAATTACCTTGTCAATATTGCTGTAAAAATCATCTTTAATAGTAATGAAACGTTTGTAAACAAGTTTTTCCATTTATAACATTTTTAACTTCGGATAAAGGTAAAATATTTCCTCTAAACAATTTTCAACGCAGGCTATTTTGTCTTGCTCGCCCTCTACGGTGGTTATTTTGCAGCACTTCACTGTCAATAAAATTGAAAATTTGATAGGCGCACCATTTATTTTTGGATCATTAATTTAAAGCTTACTTTCGCTTTTTTGTGCTAACTCTTGTTATAGTAAGTGGTTGTTATATATCGAAGAGGAAATAAGTTCCATTCAAATGATGTTGGTTGTTGGTATATTATTCTGCTCCAAATGTTTCCGTCTCTATCCATTTGCCATCAACCAATCTGCTAACTATGCACCGCTGACTTTCAGACATTGGGTATTTTGAATAACAGGTTTGTTCTTGATACAACACCATTTTCTTTTCAGTGAAACTCCATTGGTAGTATTTAGTTTGCCATGTGGTTTCATCAGCTCTAATCCTAAAATATCCATCTAATTTTTTCTCATGTTTATTGTAATTAAACACTACGAACTTGCTCAATAAGCTATCTTTTTCAAAAGCTTGTTTAGATGGGTTGTAAATGAATGCATCATAAAAATATGGACTTTTTTTACTTTGCTGCCTGAAGTCTTCGTAACCGTCAAAATTGTAATCGCCATACTCTTTTTTTATTTCAGGCTCTAATTTTCCATAGGCGCTTCGTAAGCCCCTTCGGTTGCCATTTTTATAAATACTTTCCTCAATAAAGGGTGGTTTTGAAAGGTCTTTGTCTTGCGTGGTAAGTGTTAAGGTATCGTTTTTTAAGTAGAAATAAATGGTTTGATTGGCCTCCAAAATTTTTCCTTTCATTATTTTTTCTTTGGGAATAAACTCAGATTCTAGCAATAGCGAAAAGTACGTGTCTTGGTAAAACTGTTTCACATCGGGCTCAGGATTGTACAACAAATAAACATGTCTGCCATTATTATCATTACTGTTGTACATTCTGATATCCGGAAATCCATCAAAATTATAATCTGCAATTTCTAAACTATCTAACCAATGCGGCACTTCTTTGAAGTAATTGCCATGCATTTCGAAATGCCCAATCCTTCGGTTTTTATCAAAAATGTTTAAGACTTTCACGTAAGAACCTTTTTCTCCACTTGGTTTAAATTCTTCAGGATTAAATTCCATTTCGAACCTAAATGGACCCACGGTTTTGGCAAGCCAATTGCTTTTTTGGATTTTTATAGCTATTGAATCACCTTCATATATTCTTTTTTGATTGACGTATTTAGCTTTGGTTGTTACTGCTATTCCGCTACCGTAAGTAGTAGTTGTAACCGTCAGATTTTCTAAAGCTGTGCCTTCAAATTGCAGCGTTTCCATGTAATATTGGTATGGACTCTCCCATGGATAACTCAAAAACTCTTTTCTTTCGGTGTTGCCTTTGGCTATTTTTTGCTCAAAATCGAAAGTAAGTCCATACAACTCTGTAAGTGTTTTTTCAATAATAAATGTGTTGCGTTTTTTGTGATACATGTAATAGATATGTTTACCGGCAACACTGTTATTGCATACCCTGAAATCTGGAAAACCATCAAAATTATAATCTGCTATTTGCAGTGAATCTGAGCAACCGGGAGTTTCTTTAAGTTTGTTTCCAACAGCTACTGTTGTATATAGTACTTGATTGGTTTTTAAATCGTAAACAGAGATTTTGTTGGCGTAATAGCCTTTTTCGGCTGGAAGCTCAACCCCAGGGCAATTTTTTTCTAAAACAAATTTGAAGGGCTTAATCGGGTAAGTTAGATTCGATGTTAGATTTTCTTCCTGCTTTGTTTGTACATCTTTTGTGGTAGCATCATTTGATACCTTTTTACTTACAAGCTGGGCTTTCCCTAAAACAAATTCGTAATTGTCTATTTGAACAAATTCATCATTTATTTTTCTGCTTTTCGCTACTTCAAAAGTTTTCTTTTCAAAGTCAAATTTTGTAATATTTAAGTTGCTCATAAGGCTATCCAAAACAAACCCCGATATGGAATCTTTATAAATGAAGTAGTTCCATTCTTTGGGGTTATTTAATTTATGTTCTCGATAATCTTTCTGTCCATCAAAATTATAGTCCGCTGTTTCAACTCTCAGTGTGTTTATTCTTCTTGGGTTTCTAAAGTTGGGATCATTTTCAGGAAGCACTGGTTCCGCTAAAAGCCCTTGTTTCCTGAATTGCGTTTCGACAGAATAATTCGGTAACACAACGCCCTTACTCACCCGAAATGGGGTCCAGTCAGTGGGAGTGAGGTCATAAACTATTTGTTCATTATTCAACCTTTTATAAGGCAAAGTATTTACAGCCCATTTGTTTTCATGTCCGTCATTAACTATCATTCTAAAACTCCCTTTTTGAAAAGGGATACTCAGAAAATACACGTTGAACGCATTAAATAATTCAATACGCATGCTGTCTTTCTTGTTTTTTACAATCAAAATTTCATGATTATTCGTCATCATTGTTTTATGAATGTATCCTCTATCCCGATAATATTCGAAACCCGTTGGATTCTTGCTAACATCAAGCAACTGATATTTTTCATAAGTAAGATTAGCCTTGCTGCCGTATTTATGTAATTTAAAATAACTTTTAAAATTTAGCGTGTCAGCACCGTCTGTGATTTCAAGAAAGATTTTTTGATGACCTGTCGGTTGAGCCAAACATGGTAGTGCCAAACAGAATAATATTATTTGGAATAGATGTTTCAAATTATTGTTTTGCCATTTTGCTCGTCAACAAATTGGTCGAGTGTTTTAAAATTACTAATCGCTTTTATACTCTTTTTTTATGCTTTTTCAATTTCAGATTTCGTTGTCTTCTGAGTATTTATAAAAGCCATTTGCTAAAATATTAAGCATGTTAAGTTTCATTTTTTGTTAACTTGGTTAATAGTTGACATTAAGTCAATCATACTTACTTGACTAACCTTTGTGAGTCCACGATTCGGTCTATCAAGGTCTATAATGAGGATGAACGAAATTGTAAATACAATAAAAAAAATTAATTCTGGATATCGAGCATGAGTTT
>CAYSBE010000132.1:0-5730 GCA_964429245.1 uncultured Bifidobacteriaceae bacterium
CATGATGTACAGCCAATTTGTAGAATATAAGCAGTATCTGAATGCCAATGAATTTTTAGCAGGCGTGGGTATGTTGCAGGCAATTCCTGGGCCTGTATTCAGCATTGCTACATTTGCGGGAGCCATGAGCATGAAATACATGGAGACAAATGGAATTATCTTGGGTGGATTGGTTGCAACAGCAGGTATATTTCTACCCGGAATTCTTATGATATTTTTTGTGTATCCAATTTGGGACCAAATGAAAAACTTTTCACCTGTTAAAAATGCGATTGAAGGAATCAATGCTACCTCTGCAGGGTTGGTTGTTGCTTCAGCTTGGCTATTATTTAAACCGGTAGAAATAAACGAAATGAATATGATTGTTCTGCTTTCTACGTTATTTTTACTGCTTACTACTAAAATTCCTTATCCTGTTATTGTACTTTTGTGCATGACAGCTGGATTCTACTACACATGAAAAAGTTTGCGTTAATACTTTATATAGCTATTTGCAGTTTGATACCTGACATGTTATCAGCTCAACAAAAAGACCCCGATTTGGTGCAAGTATCCGGGTTGGTTCTAACTGTAGATAGTTTAAATGTTTTGCCTTTGGTATCTGTGCGCATAAAAAACACTGGGCGCGGAACATATACTGACCCTGGAGGTTTCTTTTCTATAGTAATGAAGAAAACCGATACTTTAGTATTTTCTTATATTGGATATAAAACAGTTTATTATTCAATATCAGCATCGGCAACAGCGCATCGTTTTTCAATTATACAAGTCATGGTTGACTCTACGATGTATTTACCTGAGACCGTAATAAGGGCATGGCCTACACCCGAAGAGTTTAATTACTATTTTGTTAAAGCAAATATTCCTGATGATTATTACTATCGTTCAAGATACAATACCAGAAGAGAAGGCTTGGCCATAACCCCTGGAAATATCAATATTGATGCTTCCGACAATGTGAGGGCAACAATGAATGAACAATATTACAGAAGTTATTATAATGGACAGTTGGTTCCTCAACGATTATTTGACCCATTTGCTTGGCAAGAGTTTTATAACTCTTGGAAAAAGGGAGACTTAAAAAGCAAACCTTAACTATTAAAAGGGATAACCGATACCAAAATTAAAATTGGTATTATCCCATAACCAACTTCCATTTATTTGTGATATTACCCACCTGTTATTAACCGGAAAAGATGGGTCATGTAACGGAACGCCAAAGTCAAATCGAATAATTATCATATCAAAATTAAATCGAATTCCTGCTCCAGTACTTAACGCCAATTCTTTATAGAACCTGTTAAACTGAAACTCTCCATTTGGTCGTTCAGCACTCATTTTTGCGTTCCAAATATTTCCCGCATCTAGAAATAGCGCTCCTTCAAACCACCTTCTATAAATATTGAATCGATAATCTGAACTGAGTAAAATTTTTACTTCACCCGAATAATCAATTTGGTCGCTTTGGTTAAATGAACCCGGACCAATTGTTCTCGGCCTCCACCCTCTCACATCATTTGGTCCACCAATATAATATCGCTTATCAAAGGGTGCTTGCTGAGGAGTGTTGCCAAAAGGCAAAGCTGTACCCACATATGTTCTGAATGCAGTTGTATTGTTTACATCCAACTTTATATTATACCTGAAGTCTATGGCACTTTTTATATACTCTGAATAAGGGATCCCAAAAATTTCATAAGCACCATCACTATTTGGTGTTGAACCTATTAATTTATTTACGATTTTTATTTGCGTTCCGGCAAGCTCGGCCACATCCCACCTAAAGTAAAAGAAGGTTTTTCCTTTAGCAATTGCCTTATTTGAATAAGCAAAACCAATTCGAGTAGATAAGATGATATTATCTGTAAATAAATTTTGCAAGTAAATATCTGTTTCACTTTGTTTTTTCAATGAGTCAGATATAATGTAACTATCAATAAAACTTAACTCAAATGGAGAGAAATAATATGATATCAGTTTCTTATTAAACACATAATTATAACCAAACGTAAGTGCATTTCTTCTATAGTCAATGTTTACCTCGTATACACCCGTGATACTTAAAATGGTTTTTGTGCTGTAGTACTTTTCATTTCGATCGACCTTAGGTAAAAATAATGCACGAGGCATTGAAATAGATGTGGTTAAGCGTTGCTCAGTTGCATTAAATAGGCCTCTTTGTTCAGCCGTACGCTCGCCTTGTGCTTCAAATGCAGAACGTAAACTTACCTGAAGTACTTCTGCTCCACCAAATATATTTCTATCTGCCAGGGATGTAATAAAAGCTATACCATAGTTTCTAAAATCCTGACCTGTCAAGGTGTTGTTCTGGTCAGAAAGTGTAGCTTGAGGCTCAAAGGTTAAGCTGTATTTCACACTGGGAATCATTTTCACATGATAGTTCACCTTATTAGAGTCTTGCCCCGATTCCGGTTTGGTTTGAATATTTACAAACCTAAAAATTCCTAAATCTGAAAACCTGCTATACGTTCTGTTTAAACTTTGCTGACGGAATTCATTTCCCGGCCTTACCAATAAGTTTCTGTCCAATACAGCCGGATTCAAGTTATAGGAGTTATGTGTAAATTTAAATGCTCCCATGTCTACCGTATCCCTTGAATATATTTTTTTATTTAAACGCGTATTGGGTTCTATTTCTACATACACATCACCATTGTAATACTTTTGGTGCCTGGCAGTATCATTTATATTCCTAATATTTATTCCTACAGGGCAATACCCATCAAAACCGGCAGTGTCAATATCAAAATCAACAAACTCTTTACTCATGTAATAATAACCACTGTTACGGAGTAAAGTAATGATACGCTCTTGTTCTGCCAAAAGCATTTGATGCTCCATTGGTTTCCATGAGCGAATAGCCGACTCATGCATTGATTTGATTACTATTTTGTAAATCTCAACATCTTCACAATTGAGCTGCACTTCCCCATATTTGTATTGCTTATTTAGTTGCACTTGATAATTAACCACTCCATGTTTTCGCTTATTCTTTTCAATTACATATGAGATATCGCTGTAATAATAACCGTTATTACGTAAGTGTGCCTTCATTGCCTTCACTGTGGTTTCAATAAATAACGTGTCTACAAAAACAGGTGCTTCACCCAACACATTTCTTTTAAATTTCTTTATAAAATTGTCTTTACCCTGCGAGCCTCTGAAGTAGTAATATGGCCTAGTATTGAATAGAAAAAGTAATTTACTGTTTGGACTTTGTTTGTAATATTTTTCCAGATCTGATTTCAAAACCGGTTGTTTTGACGACAACGAAAGTTCATTCTTTCTTAAAAGCAACCTGCCTTCAGGTATAAATTTTTTGGAAGAACATGAGCTAAATAAGCTGATTGAAATTACCGCTGCAAAGACTACATTTGAAAAGGGAAACGATATGTTATCAAAAAATTTACTCAAACAAATACAAGCATTAAGACTCAAAAAGAACCGAATTGAGGAGGGTTTATTTTTGGTTGAAGGTACAAAGTCGGTCATTGAGTTGTTACGCTCAAAAATAGCGGTTAATAAACTAATTGCAACTACAGATTGGTTACAGCAACATGAAAGTGAATACAAAAATGCACACATTGATCTTATTATTGCTTCCGAAGAAGATGTTAATAAAGCCTCCAACTTACATTCTCCCCAACAAGTAATAGCCATAGCAGCCTTACCAAGCAATGAAGCTACAGGTGATCCCAATAAGGAATTTATATTAGCGTTGGACAATATACAAGATCCGGGTAACATGGGAACAATCATCCGTATTGCAGATTGGTATGGAATCAATACCATTATTTGCAACGAGAATACAGTAGAATGGCATAATCCCAAATGCATTCAGGCATCAATGGGCTCCTTTTCTCGTATCCAAGTGGTTAAAACCAATCTGCCTGTTTTCCTAAATCAATATCCATCAGCAAAGGTGTATGGCGCTTTACTAAATGGCGAAGATTTGTATAATAGTGATATCGAACAAAATGGAATACTCCTTATTGGAAACGAAGGAAACGGTATTTCAGTAGAGTTGTTGCCTTACATTACTAAACCCATCGCGATACCTAAGATTGGACATGCTGAATCATTAAATGCAGCCATAGCTACAGCTATATTATGTGATGCCCGTGCCCGAAATTTATTTTCGAAAAGAAGAAGTTAAATATATTTATCATTTTTGCCCAATGAAGCAATCTACACATCATTCAGACAAAGCACCCGAACCCGTTGGTCATTACCCACATGCTCGCAGGGTTGGAAATTTACTATTCCTTTCCGGTGTTGGCCCTCGCGAAAAAGGCACTAAAATTATTCCGGGAGTAACGCTTAATGAGCATCGGGAGATTATGTCTTATGATATTGAAACACAATGCCGTTCGGTATTTAACAATGTGCGCATGATACTAGAAGAAGCGGGAAGCAGTTGGGAAAATATTGTGGATGTTACTGTGTTTTTGACCAATATGAAGGATGATTTTCCTACATACAATAAATTGTGGGCAGAATACTTTAGCGAAAATCCACCTTGCCGCACTACGCTTGAAATCAATTGTCTCCCCACACCTATAGCAATTGAGCTTAAGGTAATTGCAACCATTGATTGAGTTTCATGTGATATAAAAAAGCCACCGAAATTCGGTGGCTCTATGGGTGGTCTCGACAGGATTAATCTATGTTCAGTATTTACAACACTTATGGCTTGTTTTCTGAACACTGTTGCACAGATGTTGCACAGATTCTATTTTTTTGCCAATAATAACACAGCTACAAGTGCAACAGCAGCCATACCGAACAGCATTGAATTGTTTTTGCCTGGTGCTGGTATATCCTCTGTAACTGTTTGGCTTTGTGTTACCGGCCGCATTACTTGTTTTTGAGTAGGTGCAGCAGTATTTTTTCTTTTCCTTGGTATAATTGATTTGATTGTATTGAATGTATCCATTGTATCAATTAGCTGACCCGTCTCAGGATATAAACTCATATCAGAATTTGTCAATTTTAGCAAATCACTACTATCACCCTTTAAAGCTTTTGCCATTGCTGTTATTATAGGAATAGCGGTTGTTATTGTTGTTGCCAAAGTTGCTAGTTCACCAATATTTTGATTTTGCTTATAAAGTCCTTTTTTAAGTGATCTAATCAATTCATCCCAATTGCCACCAAGTTTAATATAACGAGATTGAACGGCATTTTTATTTGTACGTATTGCCTTATGCAATGCATTTGCATATCCATTATAATTTGATTCAACTATTTTAAGGTATGCATCTCTGTTAGCCTTTGATATTCTATATGTACTCATATTATTTTGTGCTTTGCGGGTTGGTTTGAGGTGTTTCCCTAGTTAAAAAATCAACGAGTTTACCAAGTGCCGGAGCTACAAGGGGCAAAATAGTATCTTTTGGCAAACCCATGATTGTGCTATTATCGGTTTCGTCTGAATCATCAAGTTCGGCCTCCAATTCAAGTATTTCGTTTTGTAGTTCGGCTTTTGATGCTTCAAGGTGAGCAACCTTTTCTTTCAAAGTTGCATTGTCCCTAGTAAGCTCTGATACCTGTAACATTAATTCCTGAATCTTATCCTGGTAATTCAGTACATAGTCAGGTATTTGGAAAGGCATTTGAATCATTGCCTGTTGGTTCCGTTGATTATCTTGTTGCATATTATTTGTGTTGCTGACTTGAGAATGATGTATTTCAGCCGTTCCGATGGTG
>CAYSBE010000133.1:0-5339 GCA_964429245.1 uncultured Bifidobacteriaceae bacterium
TATTCCAGTGTTTCTTCCACTGAAGAGCAACGGTGAGGTTGTTTTCATTTCCCCATGTTTCTGTTTCTTTAATATTTTCGGGTATAGGATTCATGCCGGATGGTAGCCAAACAATTTGGTTATTCATGTTGCGGTAATACAACGTACTGTTTATTTGCCAACATATGTTGTTTTTATGATGCACATGATACAACCCAACTTCTGCATTTTGGCCGCTTTCAGGCAATAAGTTTGGATTTCCTCCCGGCATCCAGTATCGCTCATTTAAAGTAGGAATGCGGTACGAACCAGATACCGAAGATTTCAATTTGAGCAAGGAATGAAATTTCCAATCCAAACCGAGCATTGGAATCAAGGGTGTATATCGTGAGTCAATATTTTCGATACGTGTTGATTGCTGAACGGTGAGCGTTTTCCAAGTTGTTTTTATAACATAATATGCCGAAAGACGTTGTTGGGACTTGATATCTGAGTAGTTATTGCTCTTGGCCTCTGTGTAGGTATAATTAATACCGGTATTTAGGTTAAGCCATGACAAAATTTTCCATTGGTCTTCCAGTTCATTTATCCAGCTGTAGGCATCACTTTTCGAGTCGATTTGTTTAGATGGACTTAAATAATTTAGGTTATCCTGAAGCCAGCCACTGCGGGCATTTATGGTATGGCGGCCTTTGGTGTATTGCCAAGTTGTCCCTAATCTTATTGAGGCATCATCTTGTACCGCATCACTCGACATTTCATTGATTGAAGGAGGGATTTCGCGCGTTGCTTCTTGCCAGAAGATATGCAATCCAAATAAATGATGGCGGCTAGGGCGAAGGCTTTCAGAGAAGGTTAAGGTGCGTTGCCGGGTTGCTGCATGGGTTTGCGTTTTTTGTATAGTATTTGTCGGGTCAGGCTTATAGGAAAAGTTATTGGAAGCAATGCGATTAATAAATTGGATGGAAGAATAATGTTTTTTGCCGCCAAAACTAATAGCTGCTATTTGCTGCATGAGGCCGAAACTTCCGCCAGTTATTGACAAATCTACTTGTACTCCCGAACTAAAACGAGGTGTATTGTTTAATAATATTGTTCCACCAACTGCACCGCTGCCAAACAAGGCACCATTGCCACCATGTTGCAGTTCTATTTGGTTAGATGCAGCAGCAGGGTAGAGGCTGAAATCAAACAATCCCAACATGCTGTTTTGAATAGTAAATCCATTCCACAATACCGCTGTTTGCTCAGCAGATGCTCCCCTAAAACTAGCCGTAGCTATTCCGGATGGTCCATAGTTTCTAATAAATACGGGTGATGCAGCTTGCAATACATCGGCAAGTGAGCCGGCAGGAAACAGCATGATGGTGGATGAATCAATACGGGAGTATTTAAAACCGGTTTGGTATTGCGAAAACCTTGGGGCATGTACTTCAACCTCGCCAAGTGGCAAGGTATCTTTTACCTGGGCTTGCATGAAGCTGGGTAAAATCAGGCATATGTAAACTAGTTTTCGCATCCGTTTGGACTAATTGCCAACGGGTAATGGAGAACGAGCAACGACTACAAATGAAAATACATGCAGTATATGCCAATCGCTTTTTACCCGAAAGCTTGTGCTTATTTTTGCCTTGGCAGGTCTTCTGACTCTCTTTTCTGTTTCTGAAAGCCTTCCCGTCTAATTATGATATAGACAGTGGCATAAGGTGATCATTGCAGTTGGCAATTTGCATTGCCTAAAAGATTACAGCAGCGGGAACTGTTCAGGATTCGCACCTGATTCCCTTTTAATTCGGATTACCACATGATAGGTAATTCAAAACCATTGCGGATGCAAACATATAAAAAAAATCGTTTGTTGAACGGGTGTTCAACACTTGTGGAAAAATGAGAGAATTCAGATGCTATCTAGATGGTGTTTGGTAAATGTGTTTTCTGTATTTCCGGTATTTAAGGTAGTAGCAGGTTCAAAAAGCATAACAGAAACCTCTTCTTTGGCTACAGGTCTATGTTCAATTCCTTTTGGCACAATCAGCATTTCATTTTCCATGTAGGGTTATCGTTTGGTCCCTAAACTCAATATCTAAAATGCCATTTATTACAAAAAAGAGCTCATCTTCCTGATCATGTTTGTGCCAAACAAATTCTCCTTTAAGCTTTACTAACTTTACATGCTGTCCATTTAGTTCACCTGCAATTTTAGGATTCCAGTGGTCAGTTATTTTCAAACGCTTTTCCGAAAGGCTAAGTAGAGAAATTTACAGCCCACAATTTACCAATCAGAACTTGGCTCTTGCAATTTCAACACCTTCTGGATAATTGAGGTCACCTTTATTTTCTACTGTAATCACAACTTCACTGAAATCATAGGGTGTAGTGGTATTGAAAACGGTTTTTTCAGCGTTTTTAACATTAAGTTGACCTACATTTTTTAGGCCATATGCCTTTGTTACAATCCACACAGAGTAGTTATTTCCCGGAGGCGTTAACCTGTCGGCACTAGCTAAGTTTATTGCAGTAATTTCTAATGTGTAATTTTTTTGGACATCAACTTTTTTCTTAGCTGTAATATCCGCTGCAGGTGCTACAGTTGATATGCCAAACTTTGCTTGAGTTACACAAGCGCTATACAATAAGACCATACTTATTGCAATTAAGGTATTCATTAATTTCATGTTATTTTTTATTTATTGATTAAGGATAGTTTAGTTATACAGTGATATTGGTTATTCTTCATATCCGCTTTTAATGATGGTTGAAATCATTTTAAATTGTTCGTTGGCAGTGAAGCTGTGTTTTGAATGTGCCGGAATAATAATGCCCTCGCCAAGTTTTAATAGCATGGTGTGATCATTTATAATTATCTCCGCACTACCATCAATTATTTGTATGTAGGTATCAAAGGGGCTTGTTTTTACACCCAATTCTTCTCCATTTGCAAATGAAGAGGCTGTTATATTTCCGGTAGATTTTTTAATGATGGTGCGGCTCACAATAGCATGCGGTACATATTCAATTATCTCAACCGTTATATGAACTTTTGATTTTTCAACTAATTCATTATTGTTCATATTCTGATTTATTAATAACAATCATCCAAACATTTTTTTAATGTCCGGATGATTTTAATAGTTAAATTTTAAGACCTAAGGTAAATTGCAACCACTGATTTTTGTATCTTGGTGTTTCTGAAGTTCCATCACCATTATTGCTTTGAAAATCCCATCCAATTCTGCCCGAGAAAACCAAGCTTTGATAAATAAGGTCAAATCCACCAACAAATCCAAATATGTTTTTACGGATATTATCATTATCAAATGCTTCTTCTTGTTCAGTAGAGTTTGTACCAAATGTGTATTCATCTTTTTGGTTTAGCAGATATGAAAATTGAGGGCCACCAACTATGGTCAAAAATTCAGAAGGTTTTATTTGTAATTGCAATGGAACGTCAAGGTATGTTGTTGTTCTTTTAAAGGTGTAAGGGAAACTAAGAAGCATTCCTGAACCTTTAAAGCCTTTTTGTGAAATTAAGACTTCTGGCTGTAATCCTATTAATGTTCCAAGCGGAATGCCTAAAAATACACCACCAGCAAATCCAATTTTAGCATCTGCCTCAAATGCCTGCCCCTCGGTATCCCATACGTTTGATATATTGATACCTGCTTTTGCACCTAATTCTAAATTCTGTCGCCTATCTTGACTTTGGGCAATAAAGCCGATGACTGACAATGCACATAACATCATCACTGTTTTAACTGATTTTTTCATGATACTTTAATTAGTGTTGTAAATTGTTTTACAACGACACAAAGGTGTTGGGAAAGAAGACCCTAATTGTTACACAATAAGAATTGCTTGTTGCAACATTAAAGATACACAAGGATTAAATATCTTCTAAGTTTTGACGTTTTCTGATACTTAAACTTTTGAAAAAACTGGGCGTTAATCCAGTAACTTGTTTGAATTGTTTAGATAAGTGGGCTACACTACTGTAGTGCATTTTATAAGAAATTTCTGTTAAGCTTAGTTCGTCATAAATAATGAGTTCTTTTATTCTTTCTATCTTATGAAGGATGATAAAATGCTCGATGGTAACTCCTTTTGTTTTCGAAAATATTTCTGCAAGCTTGTGGTAATCCTTGCTTAATTTTTCACTTAAGATCGTAGAGAAGTTTACTTTGGGTACTTCTTCTGAATAATGGACCATTTCAACCACTATATTGATAATTTTTTCAATTAGCATGGCTCTGGTATCATCCATGAGTTCTAGTTTGGATTTGTGCAGTTCTGCTTTTAATTGCTCCCTTTGTTCTTCGGGAATGGGTCGTGTTAACTGTACTTCACCCAGCTCTATTGAATTGAACGGAATTTGAAGTTTATCTAATTCGGACCTAACCATCATTTTGCAACGCAGGCTTACCATATTTTGTATAAATAATTTCATGTTTGTGTTCTTCTATTTGATTTGATATTTCGTTTGTGATCATCAAAGACGCTATTCAATGGAGTCATGGTTACGTAATAAGTTTTTACTTATGAATCGTCTTTTTTAGTTTGAAAAAATTGCGCAAGATATTGTGTGCGTTCGATGACGAATAGTCTGAAATTTAATAGTTTAATGTTTAAGGAAGATAACCTTTTTTTTGATATTAGGTATGTTTAATTCAATTCCTTAACGTATGGGCTAATTTGGTTTTGAAGTAAGCCCAGCTGAAATTCTACAACATTTACCTTTATAGTTAGGTAATACTTGTTTACTAAGTACCGTATTTATTAAAAATTGCCAATTGACCAGCGTGATAGGCCGTATGCGAAACGATTCTGCCAAAGGCTTCAGCTTTTGTTTTGGTGCCAAATTCATTTGTTATGATGGTTGTTTCCCAATCATCATCGGTTTGTTTTTCCACGATTGATTTCAGTTTTTCAAATGATTCGGCTACGTATTTTTTCAGTGCCTCCAGATCAGTCCATTCTCTTGTATCTTTTTTATCAATTACTGTTTTGGCTATTACTTTTACGGAGGCATCGCCAAACACATTTTTAGCAAACAGCAATTCTACATCCCCAATGTGACGAATCAAAAAACCGACCGAATTAGGCGAATCGCCTAATTTTTTCTTCAAATCGCTTTCCGAAAAGTTTGCTAGTTGATTGGAAAAACGTGTACGTGCCTCTAGCCACAGTTCAATTAGTGTTATTGTTTTATTTTTCATTGTCATTCATTGAGTCCCAAAAGTCGTCTTTAGTTTTTTATTATTTCAATTTATACATTATTAGCTTTGTAATAAATAGTCGATGCTTACACATACGATGCGCCAGAAGTTCCGCAGACCGCATCAGGCCGCTGGCCCGCGAACGTG
>CAYSBE010000134.1:0-5128 GCA_964429245.1 uncultured Bifidobacteriaceae bacterium
GTTTGAATTTACTGATTTCGCCAAATAGAAAAGAATCATCCGTGCTGCAAATGAGTAATTCACTATGGGCAAATAGGCTCAGTTTCTCTGTAATTTTTTCTGTTCTGTTGGCAAATCCTTCATCATGCGAAGAGCCAATATTAGTAAGTATACCAATCTGAGGGCGGATGATTTTTTCCAATAGAACCATTTCGCCTTTTCGTGAAATACCGGCTTCAAATAATGCCATTTGGTGATGTGTAGACATTTGCCAAACAGATAGAGGAACACCTACTTGTGAATTGTAACTCTTAGGACTTCTTACAATTTCTGCATCTTCATTCAATAATTGATAAATCCACTCTTTCACAATTGTTTTGCCGTTACTACCTGTTATACCGACAATGGGAATAGAAAATTCTTCTCGGTGTGATGCGGCAATTGTTTGCAAGGCATCCAATGAATTCTTTACCAAAATCGTATTGCTGTCTGAAGGCAATTCGTCAGGTATGCGCTCTACAATAAAATTTCTAACACCTGATTGATACACTTCTTTGAGGTACTTATGACCATCATGATTTGCACCATTAATTGCAATAAAAACACTTGATTCGGGATGAAGTATTTTTCTGGAATCAATTAAAAGGTGATCGATAAACGCATCGTTAGCAGATTGTATAATTTTTCCGCCTGTGATTTCTGCTATTTTTATAAAATGATACGCCATCAGCAGCCTCAAACGTAAGAAAAATAAACTTAAGTTTTTTCATTGATCGAATTCAATGTGTGTTTGGTTATACTTTGGTAAGCATAAATCAAGATGCCGGCACATAGCAATAGGAAAATAGCCATAATAAAATAAGCCCAACGAATGGTATCTCCATCAAAAAATGAAGATGAAAATAGTAGAATAAATAACGTGCGCATAAATACATTGGCCAGATTGAAAATACTGCCCACACGGCCGATAACTTCATTGGGGACATGCTGAAAAAGATAGGTCATACGCAATACCCGTATACCCGCATTGGTAAACCCTAAAATGAGCGATACGGCATAAATGATAACCACACTCCGTGTAGCAAATGCCAGCATGAATATCACAACAGTTATCAAAGTAAGTATGATAACGGACTTAACAGAATGTGAACTGGAGAAAATTTTCCCAACAAACAAGCCGGCACTCAATGCACCCAGTGCGTATATACCATCGGCCAAGGCAAATACACTCCCATGTTCATGTAAATGTCGGTCTATATATCCGGGTAATACCGCATGAATTTCTACCATGAGCATGGCAAATACACCAAAAGAGAAGAGACCGAAAACGAAAATCGGTTTGTTTGCCTTCAAAAAAGTAGCACCTACTTTTATTCTTTTTAGAATATTGCCTGTTGCAAGTTTTAAATGAGGATTAGGCTTGTATGGAATCATCTGAATGAGCAATGCCGCAACAAAATATGTGGAAGCATTGAGCATAAATATTTCCCATATTTCCCACTTGGCAATGGCAAACGGCATGTTTACCTGCATACCAAATAGTGAAGTGTGCCCGCTGCTAACCCCATCAAGCAACAGTGCGGCAATGGCACCTGATAAAATAGATGTACTTTGGCCAACGAGCTCGATATTTGAATTCAGTCGTTGATAATTATCAGGAGTGGTAATTTCTTGTCCGAAAGCGTATAATGTTGGGTAATGTATATTGTAGTTTAACATGGTAATGCCAAATACCGATATCACCAGCAGGTCGGATAATGATCCGGCTGCATATCCATAAATGGCAATTGCCAATAATAAAACTGCACAAATCAAATTGGTGAATAAGAAATTGGATTTGCGGCTGTATTTATCTACAAGTACTCCGGCATACAAGCCAAAAAACATAACCAGCAACGTGATGAGTGCGTATGCCTGATTAAATTGGGCTGAATGATTGCGTGTAGCAAAATACCAAGGTATGGCAAGCATGCTAATGCCTTGGGCAAAACCACTTATGCCATTTGCAAAAAATAAAATAAAAAGAGGTGATTTTTTTTTCAATACAGAGGCGAAAGTAGGGACGAAATTGTAAACTTAAGCAATGTGCTCATTTATGTTGTTTTGCTTGCTGTAAATTAGCATCTTCGAAAACGTGACTACTAAACCGCTTACCCAAAAACAAGCTTTGATAAAAGCCGCAACCTATTGTGCGTATCAGGAACGCTGTCATGCAGAAGTAGAAGCCAAGCTGGCTGAATGGGGTTTTTTGGGAATAGATGCTCAGCAGGTCATCATTCAGCTTATTGAACAAAATTATTTGAATGAAGAACGATTTGCCAAAGCATATGCCGGAGGGAAATTTCGGGTGAAGGGTTGGGGTAGGCAAAAAATCATCAGGGAATTAAAGGTAAGAAAAATTTCGCCTTATTGCATTCAACAAGCATTGCAAGAAATTGATGAAGCGGAATATGAGTCACGACTTATGGAAATTATGAGCGATAAATGGCTTGATTTAAGTAAAGAACGAAGTAAGCTCATTAGACAACAAAAAGTGATACGTTTTGCACAATCAAAAGGGTATGAGATGGATTTAATTATTGCGCTCATAAAAAAGATTGAACCCTAAAATCAAAAGTACAGTCGCTTTGTTATAAGTTTGTACCGTAATTATTAACTATACAAATGGAAGAAATACAAGAATATTTGGACGTATACAGCGAATCCACCCCAAATCCGGAAACAATGAAGTTTGTTTTCACCAAAATGATATTGCCGGGAGAAAGTATTGATTGTCCAACACGCGAAAGTGCCACAGCGTCACCTTTGGCTCAAAATCTCTATGAGTTTAACTTTGTGAACGGGGTGTTTATCATGAACAATTTTGTTACCATCACTAGGCAAGAGGGAATTGAGTGGGAAGAAATTGTACCGATTGTGAAAGAGTTTTTAAAGTCATACATCACTGCCAATGAGCCTGTGGCCGGAGCTATGATAGCGGAAGTAACCAAAGATTTTGGAGCGGATAATGATACCGTTACCAAGATAAAAGAGATATTGGATACCTATGTAAAGCCTGCAGTAGAAACAGACGGTGGACAGATTACCTTTCGTGATTTTGAAAACGGAATTGTTACGGTTGAGCTAAGAGGTTCATGCAGCGGTTGTCCATCATCTACCGTAACCTTAAAACGTGGTATTGAAGGAATGCTTACCCGCATGCTGCCTGAAGTAAAAGAAGTAGTTGCACACGCATTATAAAGTTTTTATCACATAAGTACCGGACAAAAAAAATCCCGAACCATTGGTTCGGGATTTTTTAGAATAATCAGTTGTGATTAATTCAATTTTTGAAATTGCTTGGTAAGTACGGTGTTATTTTCGTTGATACGAATAAAGTAAATGCCTTTTTGCAATTCACTCACATCAATTTTGGCAGTTTCTCCACCCTCGTGGAGATATACCTTTACTTTGCTACCAAGCACGTTAAAAATTTCAATGGTTACCGCATTTTTAGAAGGTACACTGATTGAAATAATATCTTTTGCAGGATTTGGATAAACAGTTAACGTATTTTGTGTTTTGGTTGTTTTCTTAACGGATGTAACCCAAGCAGTAGCATTGATGCTAAAGGTGTCAGCGATATTAGCATATTTTAAACTTTGCACTACAATAACAGCTGAACCTGTTCCTGCAATATTGTTAAAAAAGATATCACCTTTTAATAAGCCATTTTTTCCTATTCCAAGGTTGAAATTGTAGCTATCATTTACTTTTGCATCACTGTTGCAATAAAATGGATCACAAAATGACAAGGTCCACTGGGTTGGGTATGTCATTTCAATAATTCTCCAAGTAAAAGCAGTATCATTCGCATCTGTAGCATTGTTTGTCATTGAGGTGTATCCTTGTCCTTCACCTGCATTTGGTCCTGACGTATTCAATACTTTGCTTGATAAAGAAAACTGTGCAAATGTTATGTATGGCATAACCAATAAGCAAGCGATTAGTATATTCTTATTCATTAGTGTAATTTTAATGCTGTCAAAGATGCAGTATATATTGAATATTGACAAGGCATTAAGAAAATATTTGTAAAATTATTAGGCAAATGTTGTATTTATTGAAATAAGTTATGCATATTTGGTTTGAATTAACAATTAACACAAACAATAAAAATGAAAAAACTATTACTATCATTTAGCGCTTTAGCCGCAATGAGTTTAACATCGTTTGCTCAATCTGGCTATCATTATGTAAAAAGCGTAGGTACGGGTTCCGAATATACTATGAACCCTACATCTGGTACAACTACAATTATTAATGCTACCACGCCAACTTCTAACAATATTTCTTCTATACAAGCCATTCCATTTGTATGGAGATATTTTGGTTCAATTGTACAAACATTTAAAGTAAGCACGAGTGGGTACTTAACTTTTAATACAGCACAAACTACCGATATCGCCACAAATATTGCATTGCCAAGTGCTTCAGCACCAACTAATGCCATATTCGCTTTTTGGGATTCAACTGTAATGAATCAGGTAGTGCAAGGTACAAATACATTTCCTTCAGATATCCGTCATTTTACTTACGGAACAGCTCCTAACAGGGTATTCGTTGTACAATGGAGACTGGTATTGAAAGGTGCTTCAACAAGTCCAACCAACGTAACTTATTATGCAATTCGTTTCTACGAGGCTGGAAATGGCGATAAGTTTGATATCGTGCATAATTATGGTTTTGGAACATTTGATGCTACTGTAGGTTGCCAAAATAGTAATGGAACAAATGCTACTCAACTACCAGAATCACCAAGCAAAAACTTTGGTGGTAACAATGGTTCTTATTTAGCTTCTGCTAGTGATGTTTATACTTTTTTCTATAGAGCTAACCAACCTGATTTTGATATGAGTGCACTTAGCTGTACTACACAAGAGTATGTGCAAAAGGCTACAAACTATAATTTGACAGGTGCTTTAGGAAATTTTGGAAGAACAGCAATTACTTCTTTCACACTAAACTATTCAGTTGATGGTGGCGCTCCAGTTACTCAAACTATTACAGGTGTAAACTTGGCAGCTAAAGGTGGACAATATACATACTTGCATACTACACCAATTAACTTCGCAACCGTAGGTACAAAAACAGTTAAAATATGGGCTTC
>CAYSBE010000135.1:0-4305 GCA_964429245.1 uncultured Bifidobacteriaceae bacterium
CAGCATGATGTTCTAAATCTTTCATCACTTGACAGAGGTGTTTACTTTGTAAATGTGCAAACCGGTGCCGGAAATACGGTAAAGAAACTAGTAAAAGAATAGAGATACTAACAATATTAGCTGCATATTTGCCCAATGAATTGGGCAGATAGTTTTTGGATTTGGATGGCTACAGAAGCTTTCTTTGCTGCATATGTAGCAGCTGTATTGTATTATTTCTTCGTATATAAAAAGCGAAGGCGTGATGATAAAAGATAGGTTTAAACATTTTTATAAAACATATTTTTATTTTAGCTCCAGAGAACGCAAAGGAGCCCTTGGATTTATATTGATTATGATTTGTGTTGCGCTTTCGCCAAGTGTGTATAGATTATTTTTTCCTTCAGAACCACCGGTTATCAAGATTCATCAGTCAGAAAATTTTGCTGAATTTAGCGAAACATCTATTCCAAACGAAAAACAACCCAAAGAAGGAACAGGCAATAAAGACGAATTAGATAGAGAGTTGCTTATTGACCCAAATACAGCAAGCGATAGCGAATGGAGAAAGCTTGGTTTAAAGCAATGGCAAATTAAGAATATTAGGAAATACCAGGCTAAAGGTGGGCACTTCAAAACGCAAAATGATGTGGCTAAAATTTATGGACTTAGCAATACGGATTTTCAAAAAATGAAACCGCATTTAAAACTCAATCCTATCGATTCAAAAAAGGATACACTTTATGCAACTCCAAAACGTGAAACCAAGGTTGTTGAATTAAACACTGCAGATACAAATCAATTAAAATCATTGTACGGTATAGGGTCTAAAATGGCAAACAAAATTGTTGATTACAGAGAAAAACTTGGAGGATATGTTTCGCTTTTTCAACTAACCGAAATATGGGGTTTCAATGAAGATCTACTCTATGATTTAAAAGGGAAACTCGTATTGGACACTTTTCATATTAGAAAAATATTCATTAATACCATTTCGCAAGAATCTTTGAGCAATCATCCATATATCAAAATCAGGCTCAGCAAAATAATCATCAATTACAGGCAACAACATGGACCGTATCGAAATGCAGAAGACCTCAGAAAAACATTGGTAGTTCAGGATTCAACCATCAAAAAAGTTGCTCCCTATCTCGATTTCACTTTTTGACAAAAAACAATGCTGCTCACAATGGGTTAATTGTGTATTATTGCAAGCTTTAAAAATAAAAACAATGCATTTTGATCATACTGAAAGCCAGCAAATGGTAGCACAAATGGCCCGCGACTTTGCCGAAAGGCACATCAGACCATACGTAATGGAATGGGATGAATCACAAAAGTTTCCGAAAGAAACCATGCAAGAAATGGGTAAACTTGGCTTATTGGGTGTGTTGGTGCCAGAACAATACGGAGGTGCCGGTTTGGGATATTTCGAATATATCGTTGCCATACAGGAAATAGCTAAAGTATGCAGTTCGGTTGGTTTGTCAATGGCCGCACACAATTCGTTATGTACCGGACATATATTACAATTCGGTAATGAAGAGCAAAAAATGAAATGGCTACCCAAGTTAGCAAGCGGGGAATGGATTGGTGCATGGGGTCTAACAGAAGCCAATACAGGCAGCGATGCCATGCGCATGCGCTGTGTAGCAAAAGAAGATGGCGATTCGTATATCTTGAATGGGTCTAAAAACTGGATTACGCATGGCATTACAGGTGATGTAGCTGTAGTATTGGCTCGCACAGGTGAATTACTTGATTCAAATGGCATTACTGCATTTGTGGTTGAAAGAGGTACGCCTGGGTTTAAGGGTGGCAAAAAAGAAAATAAATTAGGAATGCGTGCAAGTGAAACAGCCGAAATGATTTTTGAAGATTGCCGCGTGCCGAAAGCAAATATTTTGGGTAAGGTTGGTGAAGGATTTAAACAATCTATGAAAATACTGGATGGTGGCCGAATTTCTATAGCAGCACTATCATTAGGAATTGCTAAAGGAAGCTACGAAGCTGCACTCAAGTATTCAAAAGAACGTGAGCAATTTGGTCAGCCGATATCCAACTTTCAGGCCATTTCGTTTAAAATTGCTGATATGGCTACCCGCATTGAAGCGGCTGAACTTCTAACCTATCAGGCAGCTGATTTGAAAATAAAAGGAAAACCTATGACTAAAGAATCGGCTATGGCTAAATATTACGCGTCAGAGGTATGCGTTTGGGCCGCAACAGAAGCTATTCAAATATTTGGAGGTTATGGATATACCAAAGATTTTCCGGTTGAGAAATTTTACCGAGACTCCAAATTATGTACAATTGGTGAGGGAACAAGCGAAATCCAAAAGCTGGTAATTGCGCGCAATGTGTTGAAAGACTAGAAATAAATTTGTTTGCTCAATAAAAACATAATAACTTTGCCGTCCCTGATAAATTAGGAGACTTAAGGGAAGGAGGTGAATTAATATGATATTTGTAAACGTAAAAGAAAACGAATCATTAGACAGAGCGCTAAAGAAATTCAAGAAGAAGTTTGAAAAAACCGGAGTAGTAAAAGAACTTCGCGAGCGTCAGTCATTCACTAAACCTTGCATTAAGAAGCGCCATCAAAAGATACGCGCAGCTTATAAGCTACAAATGCAACAGCAAGAAGCATCTTAATTGATGTGCATACAAATTAAAAGTCCGTTTCGTAAATTTATGAAACGGGCTTTTTTTATTTAAATCTAAAAATTACATTTGGATTAACGTTTAAATACGAATACTAAATGAGTATCGAATCAATTCAACAGTTTACAACTTACCTGAAATTAGAAAAAAGATATTCATCTCATACTACACTTGCATACCAAACGGATTTAGAACAGTTTCTCCAATTCCTCATCGTTCAATTTGAGGTTGATAATTTGAATAAAGCCACTACGCAAATGATTAGAAGTTGGTTGGCGTCATTAATGGAATTAAATGTTACTCCCCGGTCTGTTATCCGAAAAATCAGTACACTCAAATCATTTTATAAATATTTGATAAGAAATGAACTGATTGAGAAATCACCAATGGAAAAGATTTCATCACCTAAAACTTCTAAGAAGTTGCCGGTTTTTGTTGAAAACGCATCCATTCAAAAGTTATTTGAGTCCAACTTCGATTTATTTGAAGACTCACAAGAAGGAAAAAGGGATAAACTCATTCTACTCACATTCTACAGTACAGGAATACGGTTGTCCGAATTGCGCTCGCTAAGAATATCAGATATAGATTTATATAAGCAACAAATAAAAGTATTGGGCAAGCGAAATAAAGAAAGAATAATCCCAATTACTGCAGAATTGACAAATGAAATAGGTTCATATATACGTGAAAAAGGAATTACCGGAATATTTTTATTTGAAGATAAAAGTGGGAAACAATTAAACCCAAGATGGGTATATGGTATGGTACACAAATACTTGTCTCAGGTTTCTACTATTGAAAAGCGTAGCCCCCATGTGTTAAGGCATACCTACGCCACCCATTTGCTAAATAAAGGTGCAGAGCTTAACGGAATCAAAGAATTGTTAGGTCATGCCAATCTTTCAGCTACTCAAGTATACACACATAATAGCATTGAACGACTAAAAAGCGTGTATAAAAACAAGCATCCGCGCGCATAATAAAGTCCTGCACAAACAATTAAAAACGAGGCTTCGATTCGCAGCAGGCACGATTTAAAGCTTCAACTAAATATCATTGAGTATGAAAATTAATTTGCAATCCATCCATTTTGTAGCCGACAAAAAACTAATTGAGTTTGTAACCAAGAAACTGGAGAAGGTCACTACATTTTATGATCAAATAAAAGATGCCGATGTATATTTAAGGCTAGAAAAGAACACAGAGAAAGAAAACAAAGTGATAGAGGTGAAGTTGAATATGAACAACGTGGATGTTTTTGCAAAAGAACAAGCATCCACTTTCGAGACGGCAACGGATTTGATAATTGATAAGCTTGTGGCTCAGGTGAAAAAGCACAAAGAAAAGCTGCAGGTGAAATCAGCTTGAAATAAATTTTGATAATTAAATAACTGCCTACATATTTGCGCCCTGTTACGCATCCAAACTCTCTTTAAATTTTTTTTTCAAAAAGTTTTGCTTCCAAACTTGCAATCATCCTGCAATATGCTACATTTGCAGTCCTTTTTTGAGGGGACAAGTGTACATGAGCGTTCTTTGCAGAGATGAAAGTGCTTCTAAATTAATCATTTAGGAAGTATGGTATGGCTTTTATATTAGCCACTTTAGCTCAGCTGGTAGAGCAACTGATTTGTAATCAGTAGGTCGCTGGTTCGATTC
>CAYSBE010000136.1:0-4180 GCA_964429245.1 uncultured Bifidobacteriaceae bacterium
AGTAACGTATTGGATTATTTCGTCTTTCAATATTGATATCGCTGTATATATTAGTTATATAATGCTAGCAGTCGGCTTCTTACTATTGGGGATACCTCATGGTGCATTGGACCACCTGCTTATAAAAAATAAAAATACGCCCTTGTACCAATTTGTATTAAAATACTTACTAATTGTTGGGCTATATTTTGCCTTTTGGCAATACATGCCATTATTATCTTTGATAGTTTTTATTATCTATTCATCTTTTCATTTTGGCGAATCGGAATTGGAAGAAATGGGTATTGCTGTTTCCCGAACAGGCAACTATGCAAAAGCTTTTTTAATGGGTTTAAGTATTTTGCTTTTCATTATTGCTACACATTTGGGGGAATCACTCCTGATCATTTCAAAATTCAATGCCATAGCTATTCAACAAATTGATGTTAGCTCGCTCAATTCTTATGCAATGGGTATTGCAGGCACTTCCTTTTGCTTCATATTTTTTCAAGGCATGTTTTCCAAAAATGGGGTGAGTTGGGGCATGTTGTTTTTATTGCTTGCAGGATTAAAACTTCCATTGATACTGGCATTTGCATTTTATTTCATATTTCAACACAGCTACAATGCCTGGGGTCATTTAAAAACGGGATTAAAAATGAATACAGGTGCTTTATACAAGCTGGCACTACCATACACCCTAGGAGCATTGATGATTCTTGCGGCTATGCTCATTTTTGCAAATACCAATGTGAATACAGAATTCATTTGGGCCCATCTATTCACCTTTATCGCGTGCATCAGCCTACCACATTTTGTACTCATGCATTTGTTTTACAAAACGGCTAATGAAGCATAGCCAAAGTAGGCGAATCTGCTTAATGTTGTTGGCTATCTTAAACGAATAAAAAAAATACCGTCCGCACAGAAGTAAAGTGTATATTTGATATGGTTTCATAGGATGAGGCCAGTGATATCAACATTTAGGATAATAACTGTATTACACTAAATGAATAACTACAACAATTATGCAACTCTCTTTCCAAAAAATATTTTACGCACTGGCTACTGTATTTGCTTTTTTTGCCGTACTTATTTTGGCCAAATCGGTTCTAATTCCACTCGCTTTTGCCCTGTTAATCTCGTTTATCCTTTTTCCAATATGTCGCAAAATTGAGTCGTGGGGAGCAGGCAAGTTATTGGCAGCTTCGCTTTCCCTGTTTTCTTTGTTTCTTGTTGTTGGAGGTATCGTTCTTATTTTATCCAACCGCATCATGAATCAATCTGAAAACATCACTGATTTTAAAGATAAAATAATTAGACTGTTTGCAGATATAACAATATACACGAATAAAAACCTGGGTTTCGTTGGTACGCTTGAGATAGGTGAGTTATATGAAAAACTAAAAAGTTGGTTGAATATTTCATGGGGCTCACTCTTAAGTCAAACATTCAGCAGCACATCTGAATTCTTACTTGGACTAGTAACAGCTATGGTATTTACCTTCTTGATATTAATCTATAGAAAAGGATTGGTTCATGCGTTCATTCATTTTTATCCTCAGGAAAATAGAAAAAAGGCATTAGAGATGTTTAAATCCATTCAGCAGGTTGGCCAACAATACCTATTTGGGTTGCTGATGATTGTGCTCATATTGGGCTGCTTAAATAGTTTAGGGTTATGGATTATTGGAATTGACAATCCATTGCTATTTGGTTTTTTGGCTGCGGTATTGGCTATTATCCCATATGTTGGAACCTTATTAGGTGCAGCTATTCCTATTGTATATGCTTTCATGACATACGATTCATTATGGATGCCAATTACTATTGCACTTTTTTACTCATTCATTCAGTTTATTGACAACAATTTTCTAACTCCCAAAATTGTAGGAGGAAACCTAAAAATTAATGCACTTACTTCCATTTTGAGTATCATCATTGGTGCTTCTGTTTGGGGTGTTGCTGGAATGATTTTGTTTTTGCCTTTAGCTGCGATGTTCAAAGTAGTTTGTGAACAATACATTGAACTTAAGCCTATAGCTTTACTGCTTGGCGATTCCATTATGGATGAAAATAAGAAGAAAAAAAATAAAATAGACTTTTGGCCCAATAAGCTAAAAAAATAACTGCACTACAGTTTCAATGTTACAATACTTACGCCATCTCCTCCCATTTCGATGTGTTCATCAGCAATGGACTCCACCATGCCTGATTTACGTAACCACTCGCGTACCAACTTGCGCAAAATTCCATATCCTTTTCCATGCACGATGCGCACTTGTTTGAACCCTAATAAATAGGCATCATCCATATACTCTTGCAACTTACGAATGGCATCTTCTCCCCTCACGCCAATCAGGTTCAATTCTGTTTGAAAATGTTGAATTTTAGTATTCAAATCCATTGGCGATTTTGCAATTGATTTACTTTTCTCGGCTCCGGTTGAAAGTTCAAGCCTGTCCGTTTCTACCCAGGTTTGTATAAATCCAAAACTGACAAGGGCTTTTCCTTTTTTCAGTTCTAATATCTCACCCGGTTCACTTTGCCCGCTCATCTTCACCGTCATGCCCACTGCGATGGCATCAATAGGTTTGGGTTTTGGTTTTTCTGCAGGAGTTTCGGCTTCGGTTATTTTTAACTTTTCTGTTTCCTGCTTAATGTCTTGTCTTACTTTTCTGATGGTTTCGGTATCCGCTTTTTTCTCTTTGATTTCACGAATGGTATTTTCAATGCGGCTATTGGCTTCACTAATCAATGAGAGTGCTTCTTGCTTAGCAGCTGCAATCAATTTTTTCTTTTGCGTTTCAATCTCTGTTTTCAGCAACTCATACTTTTCCAACATTGTTTGCGCTTCTATATCCCGTTTCTCAAAACGTTGTTTGAGTTCGCTCACATGTTTCTTTTCACGCTCTAATTCAATCAGCAAATCATCTACCCTTTTTTGTTTATCGCCAATTTTACCTTTTGCATACTGCAATACATCATCCGGCAACCCGGTTTTCTTGGCTATTTCAAATGCATAGGAGCTACCGGGCTTGCCTTGCTCAAGCACATACATGGGAATGAGGTTTATGTTATCAAACAACATGCTTGCATTTTGTATGTACTGCGTATTGGATGCATAGTTTTTCAGGTTGGTATAGTGCGTTGTGACAACACCGTATGCTCCTTTTCGTAATAATTTATCCAATATTGCTTCTGCCAATGGACCTCCAAACTGTGGGTCGGTGCCGGTTCCAAATTCATCAATTAAAAACAGTGTTTTGGCATTCACAAAATCGGTAAAATATTTCATGTGTTTAAGGTGTGAGCTATAGGTACTCAAATCATTTTCTATGGATTGCTCGTCACCAATGTCAACCATCAAATCGCTAAACACATAGATTTCACTGTTTGGCGAAGCAGGAATCAACAAACCGCATTGGGCCATATATTGCAATAACCCAACTGTTTTCAGACATACAGATTTGCCTCCGGCATTTGGCCCCGATATCACCACAATGCGGCTATCTCTATTCATCTCAATATTGAGCGGAACAACTTCCTGTTTATTTTTCTGCAAGCGTATTTTCAGCAAGGGGTGAAATGCTTTTTGCATATGCAAGCCGGGATGTTTGGTAAGCACCGGCATATGGGCATCCAATTGCATGGCCAGCAAAGCCTTTGCCCTGATAAAATCTGCAATACCCATTTTTGGCGCATACTTGGCCAATTCGGGCAAGTCGGGACGCAGGCGGGTTGTTAGTTCCGTTAGTATACGTTCCCTTTCCCTACGATAGGCAATTTGAAGTTCACGCAACACATTATTTAAATCAAATACTTCTGTTGGTTCAATAAAAATAGTTTGTCCGGTTGCTGATTCATCATGAACAAATCCCGCAACATGTTTTTTATGATCGGCCAAAACAGGCAATACCAAACGACCGTCTCTTACCGTAATTCCCGTATCACCCAAATAGTTGAGGTCGGTATATTTCTCATACAGTTTGTTGATGCGCCTTCTAATCTCTTTTTCTTTATCTGCTATCTGTCCGGATAGTTTTGCCAACTCGGGTGATGCATTGGGCCTGATATTTCCTTCTTCATCAATTACCTTATCAATGTTTTTGATAATATGTGCCTGAAGCGATACACCACCAAAGATCTGAAACAGTTCAGGATAGGTTTCACTGCGCTCATCAAAATATTTACAGATTTG
>CAYSBE010000137.1:0-1522 GCA_964429245.1 uncultured Bifidobacteriaceae bacterium
GCTCCGCCAATTTCTTTCATGGCCAATTCGGTTGCTTCTTTGGCTTCCATGTGATGCTCTTCCATTTTGGCATGCACAGCCTCCACCACCACAATGGCATTATCTACCACAATTCCGATGGCCAATACCAATGCAAAAAGGGTAATGAGGTTGATGGAGAAGCCAAACAACTGCATGAAGAAAAACGTACCAATTAAGGATACAGGTACAGCAATGGCAGGAATCAATGTTGAGCGAAAATCACCCAAGAAAATAAATACAATGAAGGCTACAAGTAGGAATGCCTCCAATAATGTTTTTAGAACCTCATGAATGGAAGCATCTAAAAAGCTAGATACATCATAACTTGTTGTGTAGGTAATACCGGCTGGGAAACTCTTCTGCAATTCTTCCATCTTTACTTTGATGTTTTTGATTACATCGCTTGCATTACTTCCCGGCCTTTGTTTTAATACAATGGCTGCTGATGGGTTTCCGTTTTCTTTTGAAAGTACATCGTAATCCAATGATCCAAATTCAATTTCAGCAATGTCTTTCAAATGCAATATTTGACCGTCAGCATTTCTCTTGATGACTACGTTTTCATATTGCTCTTTTGAATTGTACTTACCCGAGTACTTGATTACATATTGCAACGATTGGTCTTTTTTGCCTGAACTTTCACCAACTTTCCCGGGAGCGGCTTCTACATTTTGTTCTTTTAAACTTAAAACCACATCTTCAGTTGAAATTTGATAGGCATTCATTTTGATAGGATTTAGCCATACCCTCATTGCGTATTCACGCGAACCCATAATGTCGACAAAACCAACACCTTCAATACGCTTTAGCTCCGGTAAAATATTGATGTCGGTGTAATTGTATAAAAATTTCTCGTCCAGGTTTTTATCAGTACTCAATAAGTTAAGATACAAGAGCATACTGTTTTGAACTTTCTCCACAATCACTCCTGATTTGATAACCTCTTCGGGCAATTCGTCCAATACTGATGCAGCTCTGTTTTGCACGTTTACGGAAGCAATTTCCGGATCGGTTCCAGCTTTAAATACAATATTGATTACGCTCGTTCCATCATTTCCAGATACCGATGACATGTAGGCCATTCCGGGAACACCATTTATGGCTCTTTCCAAAGGAGTAACCACAGCTTTTACACATGATTCTGCATTGGCTCCTGTATATTTTGTGGTAACAGTTACCTCCGGTGGGGCAATGTCGGGAAATTGCGTCATAGGCAATTGCGTTATAGCCAATCCACCTAAAATGGTTATGAGTAAAGAAATAACAATGGATAATACAGGTCGGTGTATAAATTGATTGAACATGGTTATTGCGAATTAAATTTTGAAATAATTTGTCTCATCGAAATAAACTCGCCTTTAATTTGATCTCCATCCTTTACGTTTTGGATGCCTTCATACACAATTTTGTCATTGACAGAAAGGTTGTTTTCAATCACAAACAGATGTGGCAAACGTTGTTTCACCACAATGTTTTTAGCCTTTACGGTATTGTTGGCATC
>CAYSBE010000137.1:1622-4135 GCA_964429245.1 uncultured Bifidobacteriaceae bacterium
GTATTCTTTTTCAGACACATTAAAGTAGGCAAACACCTCCTTGTTGTTCGAAATGGTTGTAAGCAGCGAACCTTCATCAATCATACTGCCTTTTTTGTAGGGAATGCGGTCAATGATGCCATCAAATGGCGCCCTAATTTCTGCATAGGTTAAGTGTAGTTTAGCAACCAGTTCCTCAGATTTTGCTTCTTCTATTTTGGCATTGGCTGCATCCAATAATGCAGCGGCTTTGTCCAATTCTGTTTTTGATACGATGTTTTTATCGTATAGTTTCTTTACATTCTCTAACTCGAGTTGGTTAATTTTTAATTGCGCGATAGCTGATTTTAAATTGGCTTGAGCTTTCAATAATTCTAATTGAAAGGCTTCTTTGTTTATACTAAATAATAATTGACCGGTAGTAACAACAGATCCCTCATCAACATAAATTTTTTCAAGGTGCCCTTTCACCTTGGTGCGTATTTCCACATTCTGCAATGAATGGATATCAGCAGCATACTCTACCGTGTAGCTGGTGTCAATCATGATAGGACTTGTGGTGAGAAATGTTTCTTTGGCTTCGTTTTTTTTACTTTCAGTTGAACATGCAGTGAAGCATATTGCGATGAAGGTGACAGTAATGATTCTTGTCATTTATTACGTATTAATTAATTTTATGAATAACTAAAAACAGGGTTTAATCGCCTTATTCAATCCTATTGATTCATACAATCAGGATGTGCTGTAAAGGAAGCACGCAAAGCAACTTCCATTCGAGAATGCCAATAAAAAATGTAATTGAAAAAGGTGAGTTATAGCATCAAGCCAAACACGGTGGCTCTAAGATTCTTTGTATATAAGATGAACTAATTTTTCCGTTGGTTGGAACAAGGTAACTGCTAAAAATGAAGCTATACGCATGTAATATTAGGTGACACACCTTTGCATCGTCTTCTTCATTTAATTCTGCTTGAAAAGATGCTGTTTGGGTCTCTGAAAATTCATTGCCGGCTTCAATTATGGATGTACCATATTCTAAATCAAAGCTTTGTGTTGGAAATAGCACCGATGAATAGGCACTGATGGCTTGGCATAAAATAAAAGCAAACAATATATATGTTTTCAGGTTCATCTTGCGGCTGCAAATATAACGCAACTTGTTTAACAACGCAGTTTAAATACAGTTTTACGTTATTTTTACTCTTTGCATTTTTACGGCTTAAAATGGCGGCTGGTATTCATTGTATTTTTCTGTTGTTATAAGTAAACGTTGCTTTAACTATATTATTAAATGTTTACTGAAATTTAAGCACTGAATCTGCTTTTTTGGAAAACCTGTGTTGGCGGTTCGTTGTATTTCATTTTCAATTTTCATTTAAGATTTTCTCCTAGTTTCTCAATCTTGTCTAACCATTTTTTTCTTAAAGTAGATTCTGTATTTTTTATTGGTCCAACATAAGTTACTTTAACAGGTTTAATTCCACAAAATTCCAAAGTTGATTTTTTTAATTGGTTTACACTTGGTCGCCCAAATGCAAACCAGTAATACCAAGACGGTTGGTCAAGGGTAGTAATAATATGAGCGGTTTTGCCTGTCAATAGTTTATCCCACCACACAGAATTTTCTCGATACTGAAATGCAAAACCTGGTAAAAATAGTCTGTCAATAAAACCTTTTGTTATTGCAGGAAGTCCACCCCACCACACAGGATGAACCCAAACTAAATGGTCAGCCCATTTAATTTTTTCCCAAGCGTCCAATAAGTCCGGCTCTAACTCTGTCCTTTTTTGATAACCAAATTGCAGGTTGGGATTGAATTTTAAATCTTTAATAACAATTTCTTTAATATTTGCTCCTGCAGTTAATGCTCCATTTTTGTAAGCTTCAAAAAGTCCAAAATTGAAACTATCACTGTTTGGGTGTCCGTTAATAATGAGTATTTTTTTCATTTAAAGGGTTCAAATTATTTGTATACATTTTTTTTGTTTCGTCTTTTTACAATGACCACATAACGTTCTCGGGCTTTGCGCCTGCCTGCTATAGCCAGGTTCGGGCGGTCCCGATACTTCGGGATCGGAGCACTAAACTGTTATCAACATCCCCCTTGCGGGATTGATGCGAGGTAGAATGTTCAATTAACAACTGAACCCGCCATTGAGCCAATACGCCCATGTTAGCAGTAGTGGCTCTATTTACGAATTAGATTATATTTTTAAAGGCATTCGTGATTCGCTTCGCTTAATTTTCGTCCATAAAATTATCAAACAGTTCGTGTAGTTTTTGTTGTAAAAGCTTCTTGTCAGGTAGTTGCGTTTTATACTCAGAAACCATTGTAGGAGAGGCTTCTACTTAAAGCATATTCTACAACTTCACTGTCTTTGTCCTTGCATAGCAAAACTCCAATGCTCGGATTTTCATTTGGCTTTCTTACATCTCTGTCCAAAGCTTCTTTACAAAGGTTAAGTTGTCCCAAGTGGTCAGGCTTGAAATTATCAGCTTTGAGTTCAAATGCCACTAAACATTGTAGTTCATG
>CAYSBE010000138.1:0-4133 GCA_964429245.1 uncultured Bifidobacteriaceae bacterium
GAAATCGAAAAAGGCATCTGCTAAAAGCGGATGCCTTTTTTTTTATTATTGAAAGTTGAAAGAAAGTTTTAGCATACAAATTAAAGCCATCAGAATTGTGTTGCTGATGAGTGTCGGCATTATGCTCATTAAGTTTTTTGCCTATTTTTTAACTCACTCAAATGCTATTTTAAGTGATGCCCTCGAATCGATAATCAATGTTGTAGCGGGGATGTTTGCTTATTACAGCATTAGTTACGCGGCACGTCCAAAGGATAACAACCATCCTTACGGTCATGGGAAAATAGAATTTATATCTGCCGGATTTGAAGGTGGGTTAATTTTTATAGCAGGAATTGGAATTATAGTAAAATCTATATCAAACCTCATACATCCTAGCGTAATTGATCACCTAGATATAGGAATTATTATGTCAGGAACAGCGGGATTGATAAACTTTTTTTTAGGGAGATACCTAATAAAAGTTGGGAAGGCACAAAACTCCATTACCCTTGCTGCCGATGGCAAGCATTTGCAAACAGATACGTTTACCAGTATTGGATTGATAGCGGGTGTGGCCATTATTTATTTTACAGGATTTGTTTGGCTTGATAGTGTGTTTGCCATGGCATTTGCTTGCATGATACTGATTACCGGCTATCAGTTGGTGAGAAAATCGCTTGCCGGCTTAATGGATGAAACCGATGAAGAAGTGCTACAGTCAATAGTGGAGGTGCTAAACGAAACCCGCAAACCCAAATGGATTGATGTGCATAACCTGAGGGTGCTTCAATACGGTTCAAGCTACCATATCGACTGCCACATTACCATGCCTTGGTATGAAAATTTATCAGTAACCCATGATGAACTCAAAGAAATTGAAGAGGTGTTTGGAAAAAAATTTGATGGCAGGGTCGAAGTGTTTATTCATCCAGATCCTTGCATTACCGAAAGTTGCAGTGTTTGCCAAATAGCAGATTGCAATGTGCGTAAGTTGCCATTTGAGAAAAAGGTTGATTGGACATTAGAGAACATACAAGGCGATGCCAAGCATATGATTTAACTAGAAAATTTTTCCCGGGTTTAGTATTTGATTGGGGTCAAAGGCAGTTTTAATTTTCCTCATCAAATCTAGTTGAACTTCGCCCATCACAATATGCATATAAGGTTTTTGTACCAAACCAATGCCATGTTCACCACTAATGGTTCCATTAAGTTGTTTACATAGGGTAAATATTTCACTAATGGCTTTTGGTGTTTCGTGATGCCAAAATTCATCTGTGTGCTGGTCTTTTAAAATATTCACGTGTAGATTTCCATCTCCTGCATGTCCATAGCAAACAGAGCGTATTTTATATTTTTCACAAATTAATTTTACACCTCGCATCAAAGCAGGAAGTTCAGCACGAGGCACAACGGTATCTTCTTCTTTGTATACATTGTTGAATTTGGTGGCCTCGCCAATACTTCTGCGAAGTTTCCAGAAGTATTCTTTTTCTTCAGCGCTTTCAGCAAACAAAACATCATCACTTCCATGGTTCATCATTACTTCGGAAATGGTTTCACATTCACGCATCATTTGATTGGTATCATTTCCATCCACTTCAATAAGCAAATAGGCTTCAATTCTTGATTTGATTTCGAAATGGAGTCCAAGCATTTCGGCTGAAAGTTTGAAACCTTCGGGCTCAATAAATTCGCATGCACTTGGGTTGCATCCTGCAAGAAAAATTGCATTTACGGCCTCGCAAGCTTTCTCGGGAGAAGGAAAAGATGCAAGCAACAGCATCGTGTATTTGGGGTGCGGAATTAGCTTTAGTACGATTTGTGTAACAATGCCAAGTGTGCCCTCGCTGCCAATCATCAGGTGTGTAAGGTTATATCCGGTAGAATATTTAAGGGTGTTGGCACCGGTCCAAATGATTTCGCCTGTAGGAAGCACTACCTCTAAATTCAGCACATGATCACGCGTGGTTCCGTATTTCAATGCCCTTGGTCCGCCACTGGCATGGGCTACGTTTCCTCCTAAAAAACAACTGCCTTTACTGGCAGGATCTGGCGGATAGAACAATCCTTTTTCACGTACAGCATTCTGCAATTCTTCGTTTACTACTCCAGGTTCAACAATCGCTTGAAAATTCCGTTCATCAATGCTGATTATTCGGTTGAATCGTTTCATGCTGATTACAATGCCACCAGTAACGGGCAATGCGCCACCACTTAATCCGGTACCTGCTCCACGCGGAGTAACGGGAATTCGAAAATGATTTGCAAGTTTTAGAATATCTGCTATCTGTTCTTTGGTTTCAGGTATCAAAACTATTTCAGGCAAAAAATATAAATCTTCGGTATAGTCCTTTGCGTATAATTCCAAATCAGAGGTAAGCACATTGCCTTCACCGCATATGGATTTAAGCGTTAAGATGATATCAGTTGTTATGTTGGAAACGGGAGTCGTCATTCGAGGTCATAATCTTTTAAAGGCCCCTTTTTATTCCACATTCCTTTTTCCCACACAAAATATTCATAGCTGCCATCGGGCAAATAGGTTTCGGGTTTGCCATAATCTGCCGGTTTGGGTGGTACGATATTTTCAACAATAATGTAGTTAGGTTTCTTCTTTGGAATACGCAATGTCATGGTACCCTTGTTGCTAAATTCATAAACCAATCTGGTAAGTGGTTTTTTAAACCTGGCCTCATTCATATTGAATATGGGGGCACCAAATTTGGGTTTGTTGTTTTCAAATATGAGTACATCTACTAGTTTTTTGTTGGTTAGTTGGGTTGCACCATTCCACCCAAATAACATATAATAGCTTGTTTTTTTATGGGTGAATTTTGCAATATGATAATAAGATGCGCCATACCAAAAGTTATTGTCTACCACTGTGTCAAGTGCATTTTTCATATTGGCCGAACGGTCAATCAATGGATAGATATTTCTTAGGTTTGCAGTGTCTTTGATTTTTGCCATGTAGGTTGGGTTCATCTGAATGACTCCAAAATTGTGGTATGTTCCGTTGTTAAGGGCAATATTCCAGGTGATGATTCGGAAGTTATTATCGGGTGCATACTTAATTGACATTTGCTTGACCGAATCGAAAGGATAGTAGTATGAGTTTTTTATGCGAAGGGAACGGCTAAGTGTAATTAAAAAGTTTCTGCCACACAGCATGCGTTCGTCTTCATCTTTGGCAGTAATCATCTTTTCTCCAAGTCCGCTAAGTCTCAATTCAGCATCTTGAAGTGTGTCTAATGATAAGGAGTCAATTTGTGCAAATGACTCTGTGCTGAATCCAATAAAAATTATAAAGAGAAACCGTTTAAACATCGTATAAATAATAAAGCCTGACGAAAATAGCCAGGCTTTATTGTATTCAAATGAAAAAGTTGTTTACACTTTCTTGATAATGATGGCTGATGCACCACCCCCACCATTGCAAATTCCAATTGCACCGATATTACCACCTTCTTTGTGAAGGATATTGGCAAGTGTTCCGGTAATGCGGCAACCGCTACTTCCGATAGCGTGTCCTAAGGCAATTGCACCGCCCCAAGCGTTTACTTTGTTGCTGTCTAATTTCATTAAACGTTCGTTGATAATTCCCACAACAGCAAATGCTTCGTTTAGTTCGAAATAATCTACATCGTTCATTTCAATTCCTGCATTTTTTAGTGCCAAAGGCAAAGCCAAAGAAGGGGTAGTGGTGAACCACTCAGGAGCCTGTGCAGCATCTGCCATCCCAATAATTTGAGCGATTGGGGTTAATCCAAGTTCTTTTACTTTATCGCCACTCATCAATACCATGGCCGAGGCGCCATCATTTAAAGGTGACGCATTCGCAGCGGTGATGGTTCCATCTTTTTCGAAAACAGGTTTAAGTGTTTTCATTTTTTCAAAATTGCCTTTGTTGTATTGTTCATCTTCTGATACAATGATGGGATCTTTGCCGCGAACAGGTATTTCTACAGGTATAATTTCATCAAGAAATGCTTTCTTAGCGTATGCGGCTTGCGCTTTTTTGTACGATTCGATAGAGAAATTATCTTGTTCTTCGCGGGTAATGTTGTTTTCGCGTGCACACAATTCACCAGCGTTCCCCATGTGAAAATCTTTGTACACATCCCATAATCCATCTTTAATCATGCCAT
>CAYSBE010000139.1:0-4123 GCA_964429245.1 uncultured Bifidobacteriaceae bacterium
CGTGCCTTCCGTGACAAATACCCTTACGTTCCTGCACATCCCGCACAAGTGGAACTAGCTATGTAATGCGCAAGACCGGGGAAATGAAAAAATTAGACAAGTTATTTAACAGCTGTGAAGTTCTTGGGAAAGAGCGAAAAAGTAGTAGTTTCTCGTGGTGCAATTTATTTTCGATAGCAGAAAAAAACTATATATTAATGGAATCGAGTTTGATGCTTGGACATGTAGACTTGCACTTAAGTAATTTGATGATTTAATCATTCAAAACGGGGTAATGTGTCCACTTTTTTTATTTACCTTCGTTCAATGAAGTTTTTTTCATTTATCTCAGTATTTTTAATTTCTTTTCATATATGGGCAGGTAGCATTACATGTAGCGTAGGCTCGCTTTTCAATTTCGGAAATGTATATCCATTTCACAGTTCTACTTCACAAAGGTATATTGTATCAGGCACAGCACTTACCGCTAATTTATTGGTTACTGCAAATAATGGATATGAGGTTTCATTAACATACACACATGGATATAGTAGAAGTATCACGCTAGTTCCGGTATCAGGCTCAATTGCCAACACAACTATTTTTGTCCGTTTCAGTCCTTCATCTATTGGTAGCGTAAGTGGAAATATCATCAATAGCAGTGTGGGTTCTGCAACCCAAAATGTGGCTGTGAGTGGCACGTGTATTGCTTGGGCCATTCCTGCTTCTTATTACAGTACAATCAATACCCAAAGAGGTGCGGCTCTAAAAACAGCACTTTACACAAAAATCTCAACCGGAACAACCGCATTATCATATACCCCGGGAGTATGGAATGCATTTGCAACAACCGATATCCAACCCAATGGAAAAATATGGGATATCTATTCTACTCGTTTTGATATAAATTCTCCGTATGAGTATACATTGTCAACAGACCAATGTGGGAGCTATAGTGTGGAAGGAGATTGTTATAACAGGGAACATACTTTTCCTCAAAGCTGGTTTAACAGCGTGTCACCAATGACAACAGATGTTCACCATGTAATGGCATCTGATGGCAAAGTAAATGGCGAAAGAAATAATTGGCCATTCGGGAATGTAACCAGCGTTAGTTATACCTCATCGTATGGTGGCAAAAGAGGAACAGGAACAACAAACTTTGGCTATACAGGTACCGTATTTGAACCAATAAATGAATACAAAGGTGACATAGCAAGGGCACAATTATATATGGCAACCAGATATGAAAATGTCATCACTGGTTGGCAATCAAATGGCAATGCAAATGATGTACTTGCCGGAAATAGTTTTCCTGCTTATGATAATTGGTATATTGAATTATTGATTTCATGGCATAACCTTGACCCAGTAAGTGATAAAGAAATTAAACGCAATAACGCAATTTACAACCTTCAAAATAATCGCAACCCATTTGTTGACAGTCCGCAGTTTGTGCGAAAAATATGGGGTGGAAGCATCCCTTCGGAACCTACTATTAATGCAAGTAATTTAACCATTACCAATGTTAACAATACCAGTGTAACCTTGAATTGGACCAGCGGAAATGGACAGCGAAGAATTGTATTGGTAAGGGCAATAAATGCAATTAATGCCTTACCTGTTGATACATTTCAATATACGGCAAACAGCAATATAAACAGCGCAATGCAAATAGGCAGTGGTAATTTCATTGTATACAATGGTACCGGAAGCTCCGTAACCATTACCAACTTAGCTCAAGGCACATTGTATCATTATGCCGTAATTGAATACAACGGTTGGTACACTTCAACCAATTACCTCACTTCATCTTATCTAACGTCAAGCAGTACTACGTTGCCTGTTACCTGGCTTTCATTTGATGCACATCTGATTGATAATAAAATCAACCTTCTATGGCGCACGGCAAATGAATTAAACAATGACCTATTTGAAGTGGAACGCAGTGAAAATGGAATTGAATTTGAAAAAATTGGAACCGTAAATGGTAATGGAAATACCCTTTCTGTTTCAACCTATTTATTCGTAGATGATTACTTACAACAAGCAGAAAAAGCAATATTATATTACAGAATAAAACAAATAGATTACGATGGCACATTTTCATTTAGTGATATTAAAACCATCAATCTTCATTTATCAACAAATTTAAAATCCATTAAGCTGTCACCAAATCCTGTATACGATATAACCACACTTGGTGTATTGGCAGCAAATGATATGTATATGGTAAATATTTATACCTCAGATGGGATATTGGTGCTAACGCAAAATAATATCACAGCATCATCAGCTAATATCAACTGTGGGCATTTGCAATCTGGATTGTATTTCATTGAAATATGTAACCTGTCAACATCAGATAAGATTATTAAGAAATTACTTAAAAAATAATCTATTAAAAATAGACATAAATTTTATTCGTTGAAAATCATTTTTAATCTATAATTCATTGCTTTTAGTCGGTTGAAATAGGCAGCTCGCATGGGCTCCTTATTGTTATATGAAAACACTAGTTTATCACGCAATATCGGATAGTGCACATACCTTTCACCCAACATCAAAAACTGCGCGTAATCACCTACTGAATCACATTCACAAAAGTGCAATATTGTTTCATCATCATTCAAAACTTGTTGCTCAAGCTGACGAAGTTTTATATAGCGCTCAGGTAATTTATTCATCTCGCTAACGGTTCGGCCAAAAAGCAAGAGTGTGAAAATAGTGAGCATGGCAAAAAAGGATGGATGTTTCTCAAAAACGAATATCAATGCCGTAAGCACTATTCCTAAAAGAAAAAACGCAAACGCAAAATACCTTACCGGCCATAGTTGTACATCGGTAAAAATCGTTAACAATACCAGCACTAAAACAATTCCTGCAAAAACCAATGAAACCAAAACGACTTGAGGAGGTAACTCCAACTTATACTTTCTTTTATAAAAAGCTATGAACAAAATAACAATGGCTATGAGCATTAACAATCCATCCACCTGATCAGACAAGAAAGGAATATCAGGCAACATCACCCACCTAAAAGGCCATTCAATCAATGTTATTTCGGGTCTAAATAGAAAAGTAAAATTGAAATAGGCATCTGCAAAATATGAGTCGAATGCTTTTACCCGAAATAATAAATAATAGACCAGGTAACTTCCTGCTACAGCAAGTATTATCAACAACTTACGTGCCTCGTATTTGCCTTGAAACGCCCATACGGCTGATAGCATCATACTCCACAACAACATAATGGGTGATACCAAAAGTGAAAGTAATTGCAGAATGAATATACAGATGAAATCTTTGATTTTCCATTCTTGCATACTTAAAAGTAGATGCATTTGCAACAATGCAAAAAACATCACCATGGAATAAAAGCGACCATCAGTTGCCAGAAATATTCCCAGATTTGAAAACAAGATGAGGGCTATTGCCAGAGATATCTGCAAGTTGCTCCAGTTCCACTTTCTCAATATCATATACAGCAGCCCGCCACTCAGCAACCAAAAGAACATAGAAACACTTCGCTGAACAACAATATGGTAACCAAATAATTTGAAAGCCATCCAAACAAAACCTGCATGCACATATGAATGATCAGCACCATTGTATATGTTTTGTAACACCTGTAACAATTCAAATTGCTCAGGGTCGGAATGCAGGAAAGACAAAAACTCATCGCCTCTTATCTGATTAACTTGTAACATGTGGTAAACAGAAAACAGTATGCCCAAAATAATTAGACACAACACTGTAACTGTTAGTTTATAAAATACGTTTCTTGCGATGAATTGCATTATTTGGCAATTTGTAGATTTTTTTTCAAAGTATTTATGCATTGTAATGATGAACGAATAAGTTTAGTTTCGCATCAAACTCAATCTGATGACAAAAATAGTTGGTATCATACCTGCAAGGTTTGCCTCTACTCGGCTCCCGAGAAAACCCTTACTTGATATTTCAGGAATAAGCATGATACAGCGGGTATATGAACAAGCCTTAAAATGCCCTTTTTTGTCTGATGTAATTGTTGCTACAGATGATGAACGCATACAACAACATGTAAAGTCATTTAGCGGAAAAGTGGCCATGACTTCTCAAGACCACCAAAGCGGAACCGACCGCTGTGCTGAGGTAGTTA
>CAYSBE010000140.1:0-4077 GCA_964429245.1 uncultured Bifidobacteriaceae bacterium
TTGTTCGTTGTGTTTTGTTCATGTTCATTGCATCCACAATCCTGCTTTCGGTTTCAGCATCTACTGCAGATAATGTATCATCTAGCAAAAGTAAATCCGGTTTTTTAATTAAGGCTCTTGCCAACGCAACCCTTTGCTTTTGACCGCCTGATAAGGTGATACCCCTCTCGCCTACGATGGTTTCATAACCCAAAGGAAATTGTAATATGCTTTCATGCAATGCAGCGTCTTTGGCGGCCTGCTCCATTTTTTTCTGAATATGTTCGGTATCATGCGCAATACCAAATTGAATATTATTGGCGATACTATCAGAAAATAAAAATATATCTTGGGTTGCATACCCAATATGCTCCCTAAAATCTGTTGGGTTAATATCTTTTAAAGGCGTTTGATCAATAAATATTTTACCGTACTGCGGCTCAAACAACCTAAGCATCAATTGAAGCAATGTACTTTTTCCTGAACCTGTAGGACCTATAATAGCCACGGTTTCACCTTTTTTAATTGAAAGATTAATTCCTTTAACTGCAGGTTCAATTTTTCCTTCGTAGGTAAAGGTCACGTTTTCAAACACAATTTCTTTATTGAATTCAAATGGGAGGCCTGAATGCTTATCATGATCAGCCGGGGTTTCCAAAAACTCATTAATACGTTGTTGAGAAGCAGCTGCTCGTTGAATTAAAGATGTGGTGTATCCTAATGAAGTAACGGGCCAGACAAGTATATTGACGTACATGGTAAACTCGGCAATATTGCCAATGGTAAGTTTGCCCTCTGCCACCATCATCCCGCCAATCCAAATGGTAAAAAGGCTACTTAAACCCGTGAGCAGTAACATGGAAGGAAAAAACAAGGCATCTACTTTTGTTAAAGAAAGGTTCTTTTCCCTGTAATCAGCTGTTTCTTTTCCAAACTTATTGCGCCAAATATTTTCCAATGCAAAAGCTTTTATTACCCTAATGCCCGAAAATGCTTCCTGAGCACTTGAAGTGAGAACAGACAGCTGTGTTTGAATGGCATCACTCCGTTGGTTGATAATATTATTGACATAAAAAATGACATACGATAATATGGGTAAAGGCAATAGTACCCAAGCACTTAATTCAGGACTCACAGCAAACATAGCCCACAACACCACCACTATTGTTACTGAAAGATTCATTAAATACATCACAGCAGGACCTACATACATTCTCACCCTACTAACATCTTCTGAAATTCGGGCCATTAAATCGCCTGTATTATTTTTACGGTAAAAGGCCAGGCTTAGCTTTTGGTAATGCTTAAAAATATCATTTTTTAAATCATACTCAATGTGTCGCGACATCACAATAATTGTTTGACGCATCAAATACATAAAAACACCTTTTATTAATGCAAATGCAATAATGAGTATGGAGAATCTAACAACAATATCTTGTATGTCTGAGTATTCGGAAGCGTTTTGAGAAACTGTGTCAAGTTTTTCCTTCATTGCATCAATAGATTTACGAACAAGTTGTGCCGGAAAAACTGCAAAAAGATTGGATGCAGTGACAAACAAAAGCCCGAATATTAATCGGTACTTATATTTTATAAAATAAGGATTAAGTTTTAGTAATGCTTTCAATTATGTTGAATTATGAAAAAAGAATTTTTAAGTTAGATTTGCGCCTGCAACCTACGGAAAAATTTAAACCAATCTATTATGTCTAATAACCAAGCGGTCTCAATATCTGAAAATGGAATGTTTGCACAACTCATTCAACATGATCACGAACAAATAGTTTTTTGTCAAGATAATCATACCGGGCTAAAAGCAATCATTGCTATTCATAACACCGTACTTGGGCCCGGATTAGGAGGAACAAGGGTTTGGAATTATGCTTCGGATGCCGAAGCAATAAATGACGTGATGCGTTTATCAAGGGGCATGACTTACAAAGCAGCTATCTCAGGTCTAAATTTAGGTGGAGCCAAAGCAGTTATTATTGGCGATGCTTCAAAAATTAAAACAGAAGCCCTGATGCGTAAATTTGGTCGTTTTGTTGAAAACTTAAATGGAAAATACATCACAGCGGAAGATGTAAATACCACAACACGCGATATGGAATACGTTCATATGGAAACAGATCATGTTGTAGGCCTTCCTGAATCAATGGGTGGTGGTGGCGATCCTTCTCCTGTAACTGCTTACGGTACATACATGGGAATGAAAGCTTCTGCAAAACATGTTTGGGGTAATGATTCACTTTCAGGCAAAAAAATTGCCATTCAAGGATTGGGAAAAGTTGGAGGCCACTTATTGGAAATGCTTCATAAAGAAGGTGCTAAACTTATCATTTCCGATATCAATGAGCAAGCGCTAACGCATTACAGCAGTAAGTTTGGCGCAACAGTTGTAAAAGGAAATGATTTATACAGCCAAGAAATTGACATCTTTTCACCATGTGCATTGGGTGCAGTTCTCAATACAGAAAATATTAGTAAACTAAAATGCGCAATTGTTGCCGGTGCAGCCAATAACCAGTTGGAAGATGAAAATGTACACGGACACATGTTGGTAGAAAAAGGAATTGCTTATGCACCTGATTTTTTAATCAATGCAGGTGGATTAATTAATGTTTATCAGGAATACATTGGATACAACCGTGAAACAGCTATGCGCAATACCGAACATATCTACAATGTAACACTAGATATTTATAAAAGTGCTTCCGATAACAAAACACATACACAAAAGGCTGCAATTGATATGGCTGAAAAACGCATCAACGATATCTTACGCGTAAGTGCTACTTATTAAACATTTCAAAGCTTCCGTTCGAATCACTTTCGAACGGAAGCTTTATTCACCCAAACAACAAAACGTTCTTTATTCATGTTTACCAGAAGATTTTACCGAATCAAAGCTTTCCAACAATTATATGCCTATGTGCAAGAAGAATCGCCAAATCTTAGCACACATGAAAAAGCTATGCTGAAAGCAATCGGCAAAACTCATGAGCTTTATATTTACTTGTTGCATTTACTTCCTGAGTTCAGGCATTTCATTGCCAAAGAATTGGATATGCAGCGCTCAAAATATATTCCCAGCGATACACATATCTCGCAGTTAGAAAAACTCTATCATAATAAATTACTTTCAGGATTAGAAAACTCAGATGACTTAACTGCATTTGCAAAACACTATAAAATCCATTGGAATGCCAGTCAGGATGTTTTCAAACAATTATGGCAGTTAACCCGAAGTTTTGAACCATTTACAAGTTATACAGCTATAGAAAATCCCGTTTTTTCGGAAGACAAAAAGTTTATTACCGAATGGCTCCAAATGGTAATTATTGAATCAGAACTACTGAACAGTTACATTGAAGAAAGGTATATCAACTGGGAAGACGACCAAACACTGATATTATTAACACTGATGAAGTCGATTGATAAAATGAAGGATGCCGACCCGGGCAAGGCTATTATGCAGGAAAATGATGAAGAACAGAAAGAAGCCAAGCAATTTATGGTTGATCTTTTTAGAAAAACGGTTATTGAAAACGACCAATTAGAAGGACTACTGGGTGAAAAAGTAAAAAACTGGGATGTTGACCGTATTGCCGTGGCAGATATGCTGCTCATGAAAATGGCCTTAAGTGAAATACTGTTTTTTTCAAGTATTCCGGTAAAAGTAAGCATCAATGAATACCTAGAATTGGCCAAACTCTACAGTACACCCCAAAGTCATGGATTTATTAATGGTATATTAGATAAAGTGCAATTAGATTTGCGAAAGCAAAATAAAATACAAAAAGCCGGACGCGGATTAGTTGAATAATTTTAATTAAATCGTTATGAACAAAATCATTTACCTCTCCTTATCCATGCTCATCATTGGAGCATGTGGAAATGAAAAACCAAAGGCCGACCCGACCTTAGTCGAAAATCCTGTTAGTGCATCAACGGAAACCTCGGCCACCTCTACTGATACTTCAACATTTGAAGGAGCAATTATTACATTTGAAAAAACAGAACACGAATTTGGAACAATCACCGAAGGTGAAAAGGCTGAATATTCATTTAAATTCACTAACACCGGAAAAAAAC
>CAYSBE010000141.1:0-3608 GCA_964429245.1 uncultured Bifidobacteriaceae bacterium
CTCTTCAAAATATTTACAGATTTGTGCAAATGTGCGCATCATGAGCAGAATTTGGTGCAATTCATGTTCAATCAAAAACATGCCTTCGAGTGATGCCTTTTTCAGGTAAAGGTCTATCGGATAAAAATGTTCAGAAGGAAAAGGTTTATCGGTAGAAAGAATGGAAACAAATTCATGCGTTTGCCTTAACATCATTTCTACCCTGTCATATTTGGAGGCAAAACGGATTTGCGAAACGTATTGTTGTCCGAGTGGCGAAATGCACAATTCATTTAATCGCGCTTTGATTTGATCAAACTCAAGCTTTTGCTCAAGGTTTTGTGGGTATGGCATTAAATTGACCTTCTTTGTTTAGTGATACATTTTCGGGAATACGGGAATATGAAGCCTCCATTTGGGACATTTGGTTGATTACATCTGCATAAATGGAATCCATTTGGTGCATATCTGTTTTATAATACGCAAAATTGCTTCTGATTGTTTCTTCACTGTGCTTAAATTTACTAAAAATTGCATCATAAAATCCTTGTCGCAGGGCTGATGCAGAATCAGGAGGCAGTGCCTTATCTGTAATAACCACATCAGCTAGGTGTATATCGGTGAGTATTTGCGCCATTTCGGAGCGTGTAAGCAATGTATCGGGTTTAGCTACCGCCATCTTTTTTTCACTACCCGAACAACTTGCCAGCAAAATAGCAAGAATGGCTGCGTATGTATATGTTTGCATAAATTTCATATCATGAGTATTGGTGCAAATATTGAAAAAATAAAGCAGGAAATACCTTCCGGTGTCATATTGGTTGCGGTAAGTAAAACAAAACCTGCATCTGTCATTCAGGAAGCCTATGAATCAGGCCATAGGGACTTTGGCGAAAATAAGGTGCAGGAACTGGTTGCCAAAGCTGCCGAACTTCCTAAAGACATAAACTGGCACCTGATTGGTCATTTGCAAACCAACAAGGTAAAATATATTGCTCCATTTGTTCACCTCATCCATTCGGTTGACAGCCTTAAATTGTTAGAAGAAATAAACAAACATGCCTTGAAACACAACCGCACCATTGATTGCTTGCTGCAGGTATACATTGCCAAAGAGGAAACAAAATTTGGACTCGACCAACAAGAGCTTACTGAGCTATTAGCATCATCAACGGCATTTAGTGGAATTCGCATACGCGGACTAATGGGTATGGCAAGTAATACAGATGATGTGCAGGTAGTGGAATCAGAATTTAAACAACTTAAAACCATTTTTGATAACATAGCAAATGAAATCAAGTCAACTGATTTTAATATCCTTTCAATGGGCATGAGCAGCGATTATCAAGTAGCAATAGCCAATGGCAGCAATATGATACGCGTGGGCAGTACCATTTTTGGCGAAAGAAATTATCCCACATCTTGAAAAAATTAATAGACTTGAGAAACGACTTGGCATCACATGCGGATGATGCCATTGCCTTATCTACCCAACGGTTTTTTAAAAATGAAATACGTTGTTTGGGTATAAAATCCGCACAGGTAAATCAACTGAGTAAAACATACTATAAGCTATTGGGTAACCCCTCAAAAGAGGAGGTGTTTAAGCTTTGTGAAAACCTTTGGAAATCGGGCATACAAGAAGAAGCGATGATAGCTTGTGATTGGTCGCACAGGCAAAAGAAAAACTTCTCATCAACAGACCTTCCTATCTTTAAATCGTGGATTGAGCAATACATTACCAATTGGGCTACGTGCGATACCTTTTGCAACCATACCGTGGGTTCATTGCTCATGCAATATCCGTCACTTTTACCTGAATTGCATCGTTGGGCAAAAAGCAACAACAGTTGGTTGCGCAGAGCTGCTGCTGTATCATTGATTATACCCGGAAAAAAGGGATTATTTACAGATGACGTGCTGACTATTGCCAAAATTTTATTAACCGATAAAGACGATATGGTACAAAAAGGTTATGGGTGGATGCTAAAAGTAAGTTTTGCAAAACACCCTGACATACTCCTTGATTTTGTATTGCAACATAAACAACTAATGCCACGCACCGCACTACGATATGCCATTGAGAAATGGCCGACTAATTTGAAAATTCAGGCAATGGCAAAGTAATTAGAGTATTACTTCTTTGGGAACAAATCCCTTAATATTTCCATTGTTGCGAATAAGGTCGCGCACGACCGATGAACTAATTGGCGTATAAGCCGGGTCGCACATCAAAAAAACTGTTTCGGCATCATTAAACACCAGCTTATTCATTTGGGCAATATTTTTCTCGTAATCAAAATCGGCCATATTACGCAACCCGCGCAACACAAAATTGGCGCCAATCTCTTTACAAAAATCAACAGTGAGCCCATCATAGGTTGCCACACTCACTTTGGGGTAGGTTTTAAAAATTTCCCGAATCCATTGTTCGCGTTTTTCTATCGGAAACAGGGTGGCTTTGCTGCTGTTGTTCCCTATTCCCACAACTATTTCATCAAACAGGTGCATGGCACGCTCAATAATATTGACATGCCCTATAGTAATGGGATCAAATGTGCCGGGGAAAAGTGCTTTGCGTTTAATAGGTGCCGTCATATTGTAAATGTTTATGAAAACTTGAAAAATGAAAAAGCGGATTGTCCGTAGGTTCTTTTATCAAAAAAACCTATTTGCAGTTGCATTTCCAAATTGCTGTCATGTTCCATGATGAGTAAGCCATTTGGTTGTAACAATTTTTTTTGCTCAACAATAGTTGGAATTTCCAATATGCGGTGAAGGGCGTAAGGAGCATCTGCAAAGATGATATCAAATTGTTCAACGCATTGGTTTAAATACACAAATGCATCTTTTTTCACCACGGTTAGCTGTTCTAATCCGTATTTATTTTTTACTTCTTTGATATACTGCACACAACCTGCATGTATATCAATAGCAGTAACTTTTTTTGCTCCGCGTGAGCAAAACTCATAACTGATGTTTCCGGTACCAGAAAAAAGATCGAGAATGGATAAGGATGAAATTTCAAACCGGTTTTCAAGAATATTAAATAAACTTTCTTTTGCCCTATCTGTAGTTGGCCTAACGGGTAAGCCGGCTGGCGGACGAAGCACGGTACTTTTTAATGAGCCTGAAACGATGCGCACAACAATCCGGTTAATTCCATAAAATATTGCTGCTCCTGCACTTCACGCATGGATGCAGGGTAAGTCCATTCTTCATTTCGTTGCATAATGGTAACATGAGGAATGTACTTCTTCATAAGTCCTATAAGGGAATGGTTGCTATTGAATTCCCCTGATAAAACCACTTCAATTTTCTCAGGTGCAACAGGCAAGATTTCGCATGCCGAAAGCAGAAAGTAAATGATATCTGTGTCTGCTTCATAATCAAACGTGTTGTGATACACCAATGATTGTTTGTCGTAGTTTACCAAATCAAAATAAGTTGCATGCAAATGAAGGTACAACCGGTTGGAAGGATTATTGCCAAACTGTTCAATATAACGGAAAAGGTGGGTAGCATAATGGTTCACTTCAGAACCCGAAAAAATAACCCTTAGCGTGCGGTAAAACAGTTCACTCGTTGCGTATAAAATTACCTTTCCGCCAAATTGCGATACCCCCATA
>CAYSBE010000142.1:0-3420 GCA_964429245.1 uncultured Bifidobacteriaceae bacterium
TATTGAAAACCCCACGATTAACATTGCGTGAAATCAGACCTGAAGATGCCAGAAGAATTTTTGAGATGCGTTCGAATGGCAGGGTGAATGAATTTATAGCAAGGCCTAAAATGGAAACAGAATCGGATGCATTAAAACTAGCTGAACGTACAATAGCTGCATATCAAAATAAACAGGCAATTGGTTGGGCAGGCATATTGAGAGATGGAAATGAAATAATTGGTACCTGCGGATTTAATATGATTGAAACACACAACTTTCATGCGGAAATTGGCGGAGAAATGGCAACGGAATACTGGGGTAAACATATTGCTCAAGAAGCAGTAAAAGCAATTATTACTTTTGGGTTGGATGTGATGAACCTGCAAACCATTGAAGCCAAAGTATCACCTCATAACCGAGGTGCCATTTATGTAATGGAACAGTTGGGATTTATTAAGGAGGCACATTTTAAAAACCGGATTCATTTCGGAGGACAGTTCATAGATATGGCTGTTTACACTTTACATGCTGCCAACTTCAACCGAGGTTAAAGATTCCAGTAAGTGTTGATGATAAATCCCCTATTGTATTGAAATATATTATTGCCTATTGCATCCGTTCTTCCCAATTGAAGAATCTGTCCGAAATATCCGCCTTCCATTTTGAAATATTTATTGAATCTCCAGCCAAACAATAAACCCAAACGGTTCTGATCAAAAATATTTTTGTTTACATTTTTGCCAAAGCCCATCATGATTTCATCATATGCAGCTATGTATGGCTCTTTATCATCCAATGTATTTCCTTTGAGGGGCATTTGCAATCTAAGCATGTATCTGATTCGGTTTACAAATTGCCAATCGTCAACTTTTGATGAAGTTGCATCATTGTATACGCCAAGCCATCTGCCCTCATATAGCAAACGACTTTGGACATCTATTTTTTCTATCAATTTTGAATTCAGCAAAAAGCCACCATATATCCTATGTTCAGGAAATTCTTTCCCAAACTTATTAATAGGATAAGTACCATAATCAAATGTTTGTATAAATGCATATCCTCCTCGAAGCCAAATATCTTTTGACGGCTCATATTGAATGCCCAACCTATACAGATTTTGTTGAGGATCGGTAATAAAATTATCCCTTCGCCATTGAAACTCGGGAAGTAGCTTAAGCTTATTTATTATTTGAATATTGCCTACCGTAGTATACCAGCCAATATCATTGTATTCGCTTGTTCGGAATTGGGCAAATCCATTAAATGCCTGAAAAAACAATCCGATTAAAAGAGGCCTCAACATTTGCGCAATATCAAATAAATTTCTCATATCGGATTTGGGGTGTAATTTCGCCCACAATATAATTAAATGTATCACGCTTTTATTTCAACATACAAGCAGTATTTCATCAAAATAACCAAACTAAGTTTCCCAATCATCATTGGGCAGTTGGGTATGGTATTGATGGGTATGGCTGACGTGATGATGGTTGGCAAATTGGATGCTACCAATCTTGCAGCAGTTGGAGCCAGCAATGCTGTTTATTTTCTGGTAGTTATTTTGGGCATAGGGACACTTACTGCTATTTCGCCACTGGTGGCAAAGGCAAAAGGAGGTGGTCATGCAGGAGATGTGAAGATATATTTTAAAAAAGGAGTCATCGCATCCCTGTTGCTCACTGCAGTAATTTCTTTGGTAGTATTTGTACTTACCGTTAACATGCATTGGTTCGGTCAGCAACCCGGAGTTACAGAATTATCAATTCCTTACTTGCATATACTGAATGCCGGAACTGTATTTATGCTTTGGTTTTACGGGGTAAAACAGTTTAGTGATGGTATAGGATTAACCAAGCCCTCGGCAATTATTACAATCATAGCTTTGTTGCTCAATGTATTGCTCAACTGGGTATTTATTTTCGGTAACTGGGGATTTGAGCCACTAGGACTAAACGGAGCGGGATATGCTACATCCACATCAAAATTATTTATGGCAGTAGCCATGACGCTTTTTGTGTTGCGCAATAAAATTTATATACCTTATCTTACCACAAAGGAATTGCCTGCTTTTCGTGCACATCTTACTGAAATTTTCAAGATTGGGTTGCCTTCAGGGTTCCAGTATTTTTTTGAGGTAGCTGCATTTGCGGGGGCAGCAATTATTATAGGCTGGTATGGCGAATATGAACTTGCCGCACATAATATCGCCATCAATATTGCTTCTACAACTTATATGATTGCAACAGGAATATCTGCAGCAGGATCTATTCTTGTGGGCGATGCCATAGGCCGCAAAAACAAAACCGATATGATGCTATCAGGAAGGGCCGCATTGATAATGGGGGCAGTGTTTATGAGCTTGTGCGCTTTACTGTTCATTGGCGCAAATTCATTTATTGTGGGTTTGTACACAACTGATGTGAGGGTGAGTGAAATGGCAATGAACTTATTGTTTATTGCTGCACTATTCCAACTATCTGATGGCATTCAATGCGTTGGAGTTGGTATTCTTAGGGGACTATCCGACACAAAAATACCGACACTCATTACAATTATTGCCTATTGGGTAATTGGAATTCCGGTTGGAATGTTTCTGGGCAATAAATATGATTTAAGCCTTTATGGTATTTGGTTCGGGCTAAGTATTGGACTCACATTTTCAGCCATTTTATTGAGCATACGTTTCTTGAAAGAATCAAAGCGAACCATTTTTTAATAGTAGCTGATGAAAACACCTCTATCTGTTCATATCGCTTTGTTTATTGTTTCCCTTATCTACGGAGCCACATTTACTATTGCCAAACAAGTAATGCCGACCTATGTTCAACCCTTTGCATTCATCTTGATGAGGGTTTCAGTTGCTGCTGTTTGCATTTTTATTTTCCACGCGCTGTTTATCAAAAAACGTATCACTGATTGGCGTGATATGTTGCAGTTGGCAGTGAGTGCATTGTTTGGTGTTGCATTCAATATGTTGCTGTTTTTTAAAGGCCTTTCAATCACAACACCCATAAACGGTGCCGTACTCATGATGAATACACCCATTTTTGTTGTGGTATTTGCGGCACTTTATCTGAAAGAAAAAATTACGCTTCAAAAAATTGTAGGCATTATCGTAGCAGCAATCGGTGCCATTCTTTTAATGGGCGGAACCGGATTCAATTTTAGTGCACAAACTGTTTGGGGTGATGTGATGGTGACAGGAAATGCCATTATCTATGCTTTTTACCTTGTGTACGCAAAATCACTCATGCAAAAGTACCACCCGCTTACTGTTACCATGTGGAGTTTTTTATTTGGCTGGCTGGTGGTGTTGCCATTTGGATATGGTGAGTTCACAGAAATTGATTTTTCATCATTCACGCTAAAAATTTGGCTATTCGTAGCATTCATCACACTTGGATCTACATTTGTTACCTATGTGCTAAACGCTTATGC
>CAYSBE010000143.1:0-3315 GCA_964429245.1 uncultured Bifidobacteriaceae bacterium
ATTAGTGATTTATCGGGAAGAAATATCTTTTCAAAGCAATGCAATGAGACAACGTTGTCAATTAATATTCAAGAATGGAACAAGGGAATGTACATCATATCATACGAAACAGTGTTAGGAATTCAGCACATGCGGTTTATCAAAAACTAAACTGGCATCCTAAAATTGGAATACCAAACCCACATTAATAGCCCACCTTCTTACATTTACATTATCCAAATAAGTTAAACGGTGAACAGCCCCTACCGTAATAAAACGAAATATGTTTTCAATTCCATAGCCCACTTCAACATATGGATCGTCTTTAAATCTATAAACGGGTGAAAACAGCCGACCTTGTTCATCTACAGGTGAAAACAAATCCAAATTCTTCTGTGAAAGGCTGCCGTAAGCCATTTTAATCAATGCATAATTTCTCCATTTCCATTTTCTAATTAGTGGAACACGGTTAAAAAATAATCCTTCAAAATGCTGTGTATACCTAAACGAATAATATTCATCTGAGGCAAACTCATACAAATTCATCAAACTCATGTTTTGCTCATTGTACAAAATTGTAGAGTTACCCCGAGGCACATCTAATAATGGATATGGTAGTGCTCCAAATATTTTTCCTGCGGTAAAATTCCAATCAGCTGTGCCAAATATTCCTGTGTTCAAATGATGATCTAAATTAATTTGCACTTTACTAAATGTGAAATCACCATTGATTACCCCTTTGAACGCTTGAGAATAAAGCAACGTAATAGCCGGAAAAACCGAGCGTTGTAGTTTAATCCGATCAGAATTTCGTTGAACCCAAACCTCTTTAAACGCAAACCTGGCTTCCAAATTTAAAGCGGTGTATGTAAAATCGTTTCTTGCATTATCAGCTGATGCAGGTTGATTTGGATCCGATTTATAAGCAAAAACAAAATCTCCTACTGGCTTAAAATACACATTTTGAAATATTGCCCTATATGTCCAGTTTCGTTTGGGTTGGGTTAAAAATATAATTGAATAATCAATGGATTGGTTGAGTCTTGCCTGAGGTGACAAGAAACTTAATGTCGTAAATAAATTGCTCATAGGAGGAATGTGCAATTGATTTGAACTCACATTATTGATGCCCATTATTTCATAGTCATCTTTCACCCAAATACCTATAGTTGTCCATTTTTTGTGATTCAAAACCCTATCTATTCCTAATCCGTATTTCCATTTCTCATCATAAAATCCATAAGCCAAATATGATTTGACATACCAATTTTTCGAAAATGTATTATTGGTTCGAAACCCAACACGCAATCGCCAATGCTCCACTTCATTGTAGCCAACCAATAATATGTTTGGTCCTATATCTATCTTACCAGCTTTGTAATACCCTTCAGCAAACATTTGTATAACGGTTAGATAGCTTTTTACAACAGGAACCTTTTTGACCGAATCAATCATATTAATCATCTGTTTTTCCGTAACAGAAAATGGTTCTGATCTTATTTGATTCCAATACACACTATCGTGATCAAGCATATCAGGGAGCTTTTCAACCAATTCGTCAAAAAAGGCTGTAGGCATTGGATTATTTACCTTAAAGTTATTGTTCGAACGATACATTTTAGCAATAAATCCGCTTGCATTGTCAGTTGGTTCAGCAAGGTCTAGTATTAATCGTGATTTCTGTACAGCCCAGGCAAACGTATCAATACGTATCATTTCCTGCTGTATTTTCATTCTATCTAAAAAGTTGATATTGGCTGATTGTGATAGCTCAAGATCCAATCTCTTAATCGCAAATGAAGTATCAGCTATCCATATTGTACCCACAAATCCCAAATCCTCTTCCCGTTTTAAGCGAAGTTTTATTTGATAACATTTTGTGCCATCAATTTCTACAGAGTCTATCAATGTATATTTATAATAATTATTCCACCCATCGGCTATTGGCGATAAAAAATCTTTGGATAAGAATCGAACCCAGTTTCTATAAAAATCAAACTCAAATAATCCCGGACCGAGAACATCAAGCATGTAACTGCCTTGCTCAGTTAAGAAGCCGTTGATATCGCTGGCCTTAATAATTTCTTTGGTTTGATAGGGGTTGTTGTTGATATAATAATGTGAGTATACTTCGCTTACATAGATTGGCAAAATGTACTTTCCTTCTTCATTTTTGATTTGGTTGGCCGTGTCAAACAAATCTTTAATTGGGCGAAAAACCTTTCGATTTTTCATTTTCTCAGAAATATTATCCATTGAAGCATCCACTTTAGTGTATACATCGTAGTCTAATTGGGGAAGGTTCAATGCATTATTTTTATATTTATTTTCAGCAGCCTTTCTGATGATTCGCCATGCAGGATTCTCGCCTGCGAATATTATTACCTCATCCATTAACTTACCGGCTGGCTCAAGTTCCACATTAATGGTTTGGGTTTGTCCGCGCTTAACGAAAACAACCTTGGTTTTGTATCCAACATAACTAAATATCAAGCTATCAGAAGGTGTATTGGTTTTGATGAAATAATTACCTTCAAAATCGGTATTCGTTCCTACTTGTGTCCCTTTAAAAAATACACTAACAAAAGGTAAATACTCTGGCTTGCCCTTTTCTGAAACTTTACCCCGAATGACTGTAGTTTGTGCAGTAGCTACCCCTTTGTATACTAGACATATAAATGCAAACAAAACAATTTGGCGCAAACTTGAGTACCGAGACATTATTTGCAAAATGAAGCAAAAAATCAAAAAAACAAACCACTACAGGTGTTGTTGTTTTAATATTAATATGTTTGCCGATAGAAAACAAGTTCGGTTGATATTGGACAGCAACTGATTAAGCCATTAATCGGCTGATGGCAATCACTACAAACACACATAAAACATGAGAACAATCATATTTATTTAGGTCAAAATGAAATCGCAAAGCCTCAAACATATTATTGGTGGATTGCCTGATAAACCAGGTATTTACAAATATTTTGATGCAAATGGAATACTGATATATATTGGCAAAGCCAAGAACCTAAAAAAAAGAGTTAACTCCTATTTCACAAAGACTTTTGACAACCGCAAAACTGCAGTATTGGTTAGTAAAATTTCAGATATTCAATTCACGATTGTTGATTCTGAAATTGATGCATTGCTGCTTGAAAATTCCCTAATCAAAAAGTTTCAGCCAAAGTTTAATATCAACCTGAAGGATGATAAAACATACCCCTATTTGTGTATTAAGAATGAATCCTTTCCACGAATTTTTTCTACCCGAAAACTTATAAAAGATGGCTCTGAATATTTTGGCCCTTATGCTTCAGTAAGTATGATGAGGGCTATCGT
>CAYSBE010000144.1:0-2757 GCA_964429245.1 uncultured Bifidobacteriaceae bacterium
CGCCAAATTGCGAAATACCCATATGATCACTTGCCTGCAACGGATGTACCAACCTAAATAAATTTTCGGCTTTTTCCCCCACATACAACGGTTCGGGCACGATGGTATACAAGTTATTGACAATTACCGGATGTTTTTGCTCTGCAGGCAAATCAGGCAATCCCAATTGGGCCAACTCATCTTTTAATTTAGACAGGCTTAATTCAAATACACTTTCAACATCAATAGTGATATATCCGACAATACGTTTTTCATGACGATGACAAATTAAGCAAGCAATACGGGTTGCATAAAAATAATACCATATATCCAAATCAGTGCTATGCTGTTGTATGTATTCGTTGTCGATATATCGTTTTATGTTTCCCAAATTTGTTGAATAATGTATGTTTGCAACGCTTCAAAAGTAATCAAATAAAGAAATAATTCGACACCACGCACACAACATGAAATACATACCCAAACAAGCCCAATATGAGCAGATGATTAGAGAAAAACTCGCTGATAATCACTTTACCAACTATATCGGATTTGAACTTACGGCATTAACTCCCGGTATTTGTTGCGGCAGAATGGCGATAAAAGAGGAATTTAAACAACAAATCGGCTTTCTACATGGAGGCCTTACGATGACGATTGCTGATATTGTGATGGGTGTTTCGGCATTTACATTGGTAAATGAAGGCGAACATGTAGTTACAGCTCACCTGCAAAATGCATTCTTAAACCCGGCCGTTGGCGACTATCTTTACGCAAAAGGATATGTAATTAAGGCTGGCAAAATGCTGTATTTCTGCGAAGCTGAGCTATGGACAGAAAACGATGGAATAAAAACTAACGTAGCAAAAGCAAGTAGCAGCATGGCTGTAGTTAGGCCTGTTTCCTAACGCAATCAACTTTTCATCAACTTAAGTTGCATTTTCTTCACCCTGTCTTCAACTGTTTCTGACGACATTTTTTCACGCAACCTGTCAACCATGATAGGGAAAGCAAAAGGTGATGGTTGCGAAAGCTCAACAAGTCTTATTTTTTGTTGCCCAATTCGTTTTAAGGTTTCCCGAAGCCTGAGCTCTTCCAATTGATCTAGCAACACTTCCTCATAAGCTTGTTTTACCAGCAGGTTATCGGGCTCGTATTCAGATAGCACGTTAAAAAACATGGAGGATGAAGCCTGAAGGTGCTTTGTTTTCATGCTCTTTCCGGGAAATCCGGTGAATATAAGTCCTGCTATATTGGCGATATCCCTGAATTTTCGTTTTGCCATTTCCATGCTATTGATGCTGTGAATCACATCACCCAGCAAATTGTTTTCAGAAAACACATCTTCTTCCAACGCATCCTCTATTGGTATGGGTTGGTCACTTAACAATTCAAATCCATAGTCATTAAATGCTATGGAGAACGAAATAGGCAGCTGTCTCGAAATGCGGAATGCCATTAATCCCGATAACCCTTCATGAACATTTCTACCCTCAAATGGATATACAAATACATGATAACCCTCGTTGGATTGAAGTTTTTCTATTAGCAATTCATCTTTTGAAGGCAATACAGATCTATTCTGTTGAAACGACAATACCTTTTCCACTGCAGTATATTCTGCGTCTCTTTCTGTTCCGTTTTGGTATTCACTCATGCCTTCACGCAACATTTCGGACAGCCGGTTTGATAAGGGTAATCGGCCACCTTGCCAACTGGCAACTGCGCCTTTTCGGTTCACTTTCCTAACAAACACTGCCAAGTCTTTGAATTGCACAATCTCCAAATTTTTTCCTGCAAATGTAAATACATCACCGGGTTTCATTTTGGATATAAAATATTCTTCAACCGAGCCTAACCTTGAACCATTCATGTATTTCACTTCAATTGATGGATCACTAACGATAACCCCAATGGATAGCCGATGTCGTAAAGCAATTCGTTTATTCAAAACACGGTATAGGCCATCTGTTTCTCGCTCAACTTTTTTAAATTCATCGTATGCATACAATGATTTTCCGCCTTGGGTAATAAAATGCATCACCCAATCCCACTCCTCATCTGTAATGCTATTGAAACAATAGGTTGACTTTACTTCCTGAAATACTTGTTTATCGTCAAAGCCATCGCCAACTGCCAATGAAACCAAGTACTGACACAATACATCAAATGCGCGCACCACAGGAATTTTGCTTTCCATTTTTTGCAATGTAATGGCTTTGCGCATGGCTGATGCCTCCATCAGTTCAATTGCATGGGTTGGTAAAAAATAGATTCTACTTATTGCACCGGGTTGATGACCACTTCTGCCTGCACGTTGTAAAAAACGCGCAATTCCTTTTGGGCCACCAACCTGAATAACTTGCTCAACCGGTCTAAAATCAACACCAAGATCAAGACTGGATGTGCAGACAACTACTTTTAATTCTCCTGTATGCAATTGCTGCTCTACCCAATAGCGCAAATCATTATTAATTGATCCATGGTGCATAGCCATACTGCCTGCCAACTCAGGCATAGCCTGAAGCAATGCCTGATACCAAATTTCGGTTTGCGCACGTGTATTGGTAAACATTAATGTGGTTTTTGCTTGCTGTATGATGGGCAAAATTTTATGAATCAATTTAGTTCCTAGATGTCCTGCCCATGGAAACGTATCCATTTCATCAGGGATGATTGAAACAATTTCGATTTGCTTTTTTAAGTCGGCCTTAATCATCACACCTTTTGCAGCATTGTTTCCAAGCAATACTTCCATGGCCTCTTGCAAATTGCCAA
>CAYSBE010000145.1:0-2583 GCA_964429245.1 uncultured Bifidobacteriaceae bacterium
TCATGAAAAAAGGAATCAGGTAAATGGTCTCGGGTGGCGGGCTTGCCAACCAAGGATTGGTCTCGGTTGACGGGTAACGAATTTCATGCATTCAGGCATTCTTACATTTCTCATATTCAGGCATTCTTACATTCTCGCATTCAGGCATACTTACATTCTCACATTCAGGCATTCTTACATTTCTCCCATGTTCCTTTTCACCCACGATATAGATTGGCTAGTTGCACAACATCCGATAAGCATTGCAAAGACCTTATCGGGCAAAAAATGGCTTACGGTTAAACAACTTTTTCAAAACGATATTCTTTTAAAAAACATAGCTGATACTATTGAGTTCGAAAAAACAAATCAGGTGCATGCCCTCAACTTGATAGGCATACAAAAAAAAGTGAATACTTTTCAAAATACAGGTATTCGTTATGCATATACGCATCCATTTCTATCAAGTTTGGTACAACTATGTAAACAAAATAAATTACCTATAGGATTACATGTCAATACGATCGAGCCAATGACCTTTCAAGTTGAGCAATTTGAAAAACTAACAGGCTATGTGCCTATATACATACGCACTCATTACCTCAAAAAACTGTCGCTTCATCAACAAAGTGAACTTAAGCAATTAGGGATTCAATATGATTTATCCTCAGGTAGTGCAACAACAGTTGGTTTTTCTACCACTAATCATCAAAGTCCATTTACTGATATTCCTACTGTAATTTCAGATAATAATTTTGTACGCATAAATGATGACAAAAAAGTGTGGCAACGTTTTGATGAATTCCTGATTCAAATTAAGCAATCACCCAAATTGGTATCTGTTTTGTTTCATCCCGAGAATCTGCTTACTTATCCTGAACTTAAGAATATTTACGTTCAATTAATTGCTAAAATTAAGCAATCACAAATAGAAATTGCAGCACCAAAAATTGTATAATGCACCATGATTCCGTTTTCCCCACCCAGAATTGACCAGAAAATAATTGACGAAGTAACCGATACCCTAAAATCGGGATGGATTACAACTGGACCCAAAACAAAAAAATTTGAGAAAAAAATTACAGCATACGCAGGCCATCAAGCTACGCTATGTTTAAATTCGGCTACTGCCGGATTAGAAATCATGCTTAGATGGTTTGGTGTTGGACCGGGAGATGAAGTGATTCTACCAGCATACACATACAGTGCCACAGCAAACGTGATTATGCATTGTGGGGCTAAGCCTGTATTTGTTGATGTGTGCAGCGATTTCAATATTTGTTATGTAGAAGTATTAAAGCACATTACCGAACGTACCAAAGTAATTATGCCAGTTGATTTTGCTGGATACCCCTGCAACTACGATGAATTAAATGCAATTGTATCTGCTCCTGAGGTTCGTCATAAATTTAAACCCGCAACAAAAGAGCAAGAACTACTTGGTCGTATTTTAATATTAAGTGATGCAGCCCACTCTTTTGGCGCAAGTTACAAAGGGAAGAAAACTGGTACGCTTACCGATGTATCAGTATTTTCATTTCATGCAGTGAAAAATTTAACCACCGCAGAAGGCGGAGCAATAGCACTTAATTTACCTGCTCCGTTTGACAATGATGCCGTGTACAAATATTTATGCATAAAAACATTACACGGACAAAATAAAGACGCTCTTGCTAAAACACAACCTGGCAATTGGCGATATGATATAATTGAAGCAGGCTATAAAATGAACATGACCGATATCATGGCTTCTATCGGTTTGGTTGAACTGGATCGTTATGATTCGGAAACCATTCCAGTAAGAAAGAAAATATTTGATCATTACACCGAAGCCTTTGCAGGCAATCTTCATTTATGTATACCAGAATATCAAAATGATTCTAAAACGTCATCCTATCACTTATATGCATTGCGAATAAAAAACAGTTCTGAAGAACAACGAGATAAAATCATTCAAAAGATTGTGGAGAAACAAGTTAGCGTGAATGTTCATTTTATTCCTGTACCGATGATGAGTTTTTATATCTCCAAAGGATATGCTATTCATGATTACCCAAAAACTTATACTTTGTATAGTCAAGAAATATCGTTGCCCGTTTTTTACAACCTCACATCCGAAATGCAACAACAAGTGATTGATGCCGTAAAAGACTCTGTGAATGAAGTGATGGGATAAGAAATCATAATTAAATGTGTAAAAGAAAATTACGCCCGGCTACTGTTGGGCGTTTTTTGTTTAATATGTTTGTCGGGTGAAAAGAGTATTTGATATCATTTTCAGTTTGGTTGGACTCCTAATCATCAGTCCAATTATGTTGTTGATTGCCATCTTGATTAAAGCAGGATCAAAAGGTCCCGTATTTTTCAAACAATTGCGCGTTGGGAAAGACAACACCGATTTCCAGTTATTAAAATTCCGCACGATGTACATCGGTGCAGAATCAAAAGGACAATTAACAGTGGGAATGAAAGATCCGCGAATTACATCAGCGGGATATGTACTTCGAAAATACAAACTGGATGAAATACCGCAGCTATGGAATGTGTTGAAAGGCGATATGAGTTTTGTAGGCCCCAGGCCAGAAGTAAGAAAATATGTAAACA
>CAYSBE010000146.1:0-2537 GCA_964429245.1 uncultured Bifidobacteriaceae bacterium
AGGAACTGTTACAGGTATGGTTACAGCATTTTATAATATGTCGCAAGCAGGTGCAAACCTAACTGTTAGTTTACTTGCTGGAGGAATTTATGAAGCATTGGTTACAACAGTAGCAGGCTTGATTATTGGTATTTTTGCCTACATCGCATATAACCAACTTACCACCATGATTGAAAAAATTGTTCATCAAATGGAAGCTACTTCGGTTGAATTTATTGATTTACTTCAAGATCCTGCTTAATCACACAGCATATGCCGTTTAAAAGAAGAACAAAAGTAAAGCCTGACTTTAACATGGCATCCATGACGGATTTGGTGTTTTTGTTGCTCATATTTTTTATGATAACATCTACACTGGTTAGTCCGAATGCAATTAAAGTATCATTGCCTAAAGCCAACTCGCAAGTTACAACAAAAACAACCCTATCTGTTTCGGTTACTTCAGATTTAAAATATTATATTGAAGGCAATGAAGTGCAACGCGAAGCCTTAGAATCTTCTTTGGCATCATCTATTGCCGCAACCAACGCTATTGATCCTGTTGTTTCGTTGAGTATTGACAAAGCTGTTGCTGTAGAACATTTGGTTTTTGTGATGCAGGCATGTAATAATATGAAGGCAAAAGTCGTTTTAGCAACACAGCCTGAGTAGAATATGAATACAGTCATAACATATCAAAATGAAATAAAAAACAAACGTATTGCTACTGTTGTAACCGTAGTGATACACATACTCTTATTGATATTGTTATTCTGGATAATGCTCATGCCTCCGAATCCGCCAATTGAATATGGAGGAATGGAACTAAGTATGAGCCTGGGTCAACCTGATATGGGAGGGCCAAGTCCGGTTCCTGTAGAAGAACCCATGCCGACTACTCCTCCCACACCTGTTGCAGAAGAACAAATAGCAACCCAAGATATTGAAGAGGCTCCAGAAGTGAAAGCAGTAGAGAAGCCGAAGAAAAAGACAGAAGCCGTAAAACCAACTAAAGTTGAACCGGTAGAACAACCACGTACGGTTGATCAGCGAGCTATTTTTAAAAAGAAAACCAATACAGCCTCGGCATCTGGTTCTGGCGATGGCGATATTCCAGGAAATGAAGGCAATCCCAATGGGGTGCCAAATGGTAGCCCTGATGGAAATGGGATAGGAGACGGAAAAGGTGGAACGGGCGGAGGAACCGGTAATGGAGATGGTTGGGGCACCTACAATCTTGCAGGTAGGGGTATGTTGAGAAGACCATCTATCGAAGATAATTCTAAAGAAACGGGAAAAGTTGTGGTACTGGTTGTAGTTGATCGGAATGGCAGGGTTGTTAAAGCAACTCCGGGGCAAAAAGGTACCACAACGTCAAGCAGTATTTTGTGGGAAAAAGCTAAACAAGGCGCACTTGATGCTAAATTCTCAGCAAAACCCGATGGCCCGGAAGAGCAATACGGTACCATTACCATCAATTTCCGATTCAAACCATAGTGTTTACAGATTATAAGCAAACCCTTAATTATTTATTTGCTCGGTTGCCCATGTTTACCCGCGTTGGAGCCGCAGCATACAAAGCAGACCTAACGAATACGGTTGCACTTTGCAACCAATTGGGAAACCCCCATCATCATTTTAAAACTATCCATATAGCAGGCACCAATGGCAAAGGTTCCACTTCACACATGCTTGCTTCAATCCTACAGTCTGCCGGTTACAAAACAGGATTATACACTTCGCCACACCTTAAAGATTTTAGGGAACGCATTCGTATTAATGGGATAATGATTGAAGAGAAAGAAGTAATTGAATTTGTAAATGAATACAAACAAGTTTTTGAACCCATTAATCCCTCGTTTTTTGAATGGACTGTTGGATTAGCTTTTCATATTTTCAAACAACATCAAGTTGACATTGCCGTAATCGAAACCGGACTTGGAGGCAGGTTAGACAGTACCAATATCATTTCACCCGAATTATCTATCATCACCAATATCGGTTGGGACCATATGGACTTATTGGGCGATACTTTAGAAAAAATTGCAAATGAAAAAGCGGGCATCATTAAGCATCAAATTCCTGTGGTTATCGGGGAAAAGCAGCCTGAAACGGAACGGGTATTCACGAAGAAATCGAGTGAAATGAATGCTCCGATTTTTTTTGCTGAAGCAGAAGTAAAAACATACAACTTTCATACAAATACAGATGCGACAGCGGAGTGCGACATTGAGCTAAGTAATGGGATTTTTCTTGAAAAATTGTATTTACAATTAGGCGGTTTTTATCAGCAAAAAAATGTTGCTACTGTGTTGGCGGCTGTATTACAACTTCAGCAAAAAGGTTTTCAAATTTCAGAGCAACATATTCGAAAAGGGTTGGGAGAAGTCATTACTCAAACCGGCCTTTTAGGTCGTTGGCAAAAGCTTGCTGATAATCCGATGACAGTTTGTGACACTGCCCACAATGTAAATGGAATTGAATTGGTAATGGAACAAATACAATCACAACAATTTGAAAATTTGCATATGGTTATCGGTATGGTAAAAGATAAGGAT
>CAYSBE010000147.1:0-1608 GCA_964429245.1 uncultured Bifidobacteriaceae bacterium
TGAGCACTTAGTTCTATATACTGATGCAGCCAACCTTGTTGTTTGCCTGTGAGCCTTAATTTTCGGCCAAGGGTATGTCGCTGCTTCCTGATATGTATTGTTTCATAATCTGACGAAATATCGTATACCTTAAGCCTTACCAGCTCGGAGAGTCGCAAACCTTGGATAATCAAAAATGATACGATCAACTGATTTCGTGTTTTTAGTATTGCATATCTTTCGCAACGGTTGTATAAGTTCTGCAACTCATTTATCGTTAATAAATCATTATGAATAACCGGTTTTTGCCTTTGTATAATGTTTATACGTAGCATGGGGTTTTCAGCAATAATTGACTCCCCTGATAAAAATGCATAGTACCTTTTTAGGGCAGATTGTATGAGAGTCATATTTGGCCTCTTTGCTCGATTGGTATATTTGTGCAAGTAATCCAATATTTGTGTTGCATTCAGTTCGTACGCATTTTGGTGGTTGGCACACAGTTTATTTATCATATACACGTATGACTGAACGGTAGCTGTGCTTAATTTAGAGCGCATCAGATGGCTCTTAAATTGTTTGATATAAGTTCTCATGAGAAAATGCGATTAATAAGTTGTGTTTTCCTTTTGCGCTGTATGGCATAGGCATTTGTGGTATTGATGTCCTTATGCCCAAGAAAATCTTTCGCAAACACTATAGTAGCGCCATTGTCAATCATATGGGTGGCTACACTATGGCGCAAACAATGTAGGGTTATGTGTTTTTTCATCAATGGTTCATGTTGTGTTTTATGAATAATATTTCGTATCTGTTTATTCAGATGCAGACCTGAAACCCTTCTTCCGTATCGGTTTATAAACAATGCAGGTTGTTCATGCATATTGTGGCTTCGTATTATATGAATGTATTTGCGGAAATATGCTGTAATCGAGACTGTAAGCGGCACAATCCTGGTTTTTCCGAATTTCCCTTTCCGAACCAATAGGGTTCTATTTGTGAGATCAATATCAGTAATGTTTAGCATAATAATTTCCGATTGCCTCAGTCCACACCCATAAGCACAGCATAAAATGGCCAATTCTGTATAGTTAGTACATCTCATGTACATGAGTTTGATTTCAGCCTGAGATACAATTTCTCTCCTTTTGCATGTGGGTTTTGTAATTTTAAATACATGCTTTGGTATGCCGGCAATTTTGTTTTGCATGTTCAAAAAATGGAAGAATTGCCTTAATCCGTTAAATTGAGAAAGAATGGTAGATGAAGATAGTTTCCGGTCATGATATCGGTGTTTTCTAATAGACAGGTAAGCATGGTATCCAACCAAATGATGGTTGGTCATTTCGGAAATGTTAAACACCTGGTTCATTTCAAGGTAGGCCATAAATTCCCAGGCAGCATTTGCATATTCATTATCACGGTTTTTGGAATACCCCATTGTGTGGATGTATTGAATAAAAGATGCGTACAGAGCTTTGTACGCTGTTTGCTCAAGTTTAATTGATTTCATTATTGTATTCATTAAACTACAAGATTAAACAGCCTTAAAAAACAGGAGGAGATAAGTATTGAAACAGAATTACCAGGTGCAAGAAGTGTAACTAATCGAAATGATGTAATTCTTTA